>JBDRZP010000014.1 GCA_039804025.1 candidate division WOR-3 bacterium | reverse complement strand
AGACTCTTTAATTTCCTTTTCTTTAACACCTTTTTCCTTTATTTCATTAACTTCTTTCATCATCAATTTCCAGGCTGAATCAGGGAAAGAGGAAGAAACATAAAAGTAACCATAATTCTTTTTTTTCATTGAAGCACCAGCCCATACTGCATAGGAAATACCTGCTTTTGTTCTCACCTTTTCTTCAAATCTCTGGGATAAAATTTCTGATAAGGCTAAAATTGCAGGGTAATCTCTATCTTTTATATCAGGAACAGGAAATTTTGTTGCTATATAACTTGTCTCGTAATCATCTTTTTTGATATAAAAAAATGTATCTTTTTTAGAAAAATCAGGAATTTCGGGGGTTATATTTTCTCTTTTTTCAATTTTTCCAAATAATTCATCAAAGAGATTTAAAATTTCTTCTTTTTCGAGAGGTCCAACAAAACCTAAAACAATACCTCCTGAGTAAAAATTATTTTCAAGAAAATTTCTTATATCCTCTATTTTAAAGTTCTTAAGAGTTTCTATTTTCCCTTCAGGTTCTATTTTATAAGGATGATTTTTATAAAAAACTTCATTTAGCAAAATAAATAATTTCTGGTCTGGTTCCTCTTCTTTTCTTTTTGCTCTGAGAATTAAGTTATTTCTAACAACTTCAATCCTTTGAGGATTTAATTCAGGTTCATTCAGAATTTTAAATAAAATTTCAATTACCTTTTTATAATTTTTTGAAGGGGATTTTAAAATTAAAGCAGAATAATCATGGTCAGCAATAACTCTTTTGAGAATCCCTTCCTTAACAAAAATTTTTTGAAGCTCCGGGAACGGATATTCCCTTGTTCCTTCAAGAAGGGAGTTTAAAGCAAAAAACTCTATTCCATCCATTCCTTCTTTATACTTAGCTACACCTCCCTTAAATAAAACACCTGCACTTATTACATCAATCCCTTCAACTTTCCGATATATAAGGGGGATTCCATTTTTTAAAAATAAAACCTCTGAAAATAAAAGATTAAAAAGAATAAAACTTACTATTAATTTTTTCATTTTACTCCTCCTCAGGTTCAATTATTCCCATAACAAAATTTTTATTTTTTATGTATTTATTAAAGAAATTTTTAATATCTTCCTTATTTATTTTTTTGATTTCATTAACGTAATTTACAAAGTAATCAAGGTCCGCGGTTGTAACCCAGAAAGCAAGTTCATGGGCAAATACTTCAGGATTTTCTGTTTTCAGAGAAAATTCATTTTCAATTGATATTTTAGCATCTTCAATTATTTCCTCAGGAAACCATTTTCCATCATCAATAGAATTTAAAAGTTCATCAATCTTTTTCTTTACTTCCTCAATTTTTTCCCTTTCAAGTTCAAAAGAAAGGTAAATTTCACCTGTTGAAGGTTTTGTGTAATAGGAAAGAGAAGCACTACCTGTAAGTCCTGTATTAACAAACTCTTTCTGAAAGGGTGAATAGGGTAAAGAAAAAATTCTCGTTACAAGGTCTCCTATATATGTATCCTTTCTTTCATAAAGAGTTCCGGGTCCTCTAAATATTATTTCAATTCTTGCAGACCTAACTTGGGGTGATTTGATACTTAAAAATTTTTTTGTTTTCAATTCAGGTAATTTTTCAGGTTTCTGATAAAAGACCTTTTTATTCCATCTTTCAAAAATCTTTCTTACAACTTTTTCTGTTTCTTTAAAATCAATATCTCCTGATATTATAAGAAAACAGTTTTCAGGACCATAAAATTTATCATACTGATTAAGCATTATTTTTTTATCTGCCTTTAAAATGTTATATTTTGGTCCGAGAAGGTCTGTTTTATAATATAGTTCTTCATAAAATAACCTTGAAATATCCATATAGAAATTTTCTAAAGGGTCAGAATAGTCCCTATTATATTCATCAAGAACAACCATTCTTTCCTTTTCCAATTCCTTTTCATCAAAAAGTATCCCTGTGATAGCATTATAGGAGAATTCAAGGACTTCTTTTAAATTTTCCTTTGTGGATGTATAGTAATAAATCACATAGCTCATAGATGTAGCACCATTATATAAAATTCCCAGTTCCCTTATTTTTTCCATAAATTCTTCCTGGGTCTTATATTTTTTATTACCCTTAAAGAACATATGTTCAACAAGATGAAAGAGACCAGCATCATGAGGAGACTGGTATTCTCCTCCTGCTCTGAAAGCAAGAAGAAGAGTTACAATTGGTGAGATTTCATTTTTAACAAGATATACATTAAGTTTATTTTTTAACACAAAACTATTTATAGGTGGGTTAAAACTTCCAAAAAATAAAAAGATTAATATTTTCATGTGTTAATTTTAAATAAAAATTTATTAAATTTACTACTTGATTTTAGAAAAATTTAATTTTTAAAATTATATTATAGAGGTTCGAATCCTTATAAAAAAAAATTTTAAAAGTATGAGTTTAAAGATAGTTTTAGTTATTTTATTTTTGATTATAAACTTAAATGCAAATGAAAGCTTTTCTTCTGAGGATTTTAGGATAAATATTGGAAAATACAACTTTGACCCATTAAAAGAAGACCCTCTACCACATTTTCTAAAAATTGATGAAAAGGAAACTGAATATTTTATTATTCAATTCAAAGGTCCTATAAAAAGAGAATGGATTGAATTTCTAAAAAGTGAAGAAGTTTTAATTTATGACTATATTCCCAATTATGCTTACATTGTAAAAATAAAAGAAAAAATTAAGGATATATTCTTAAATAAAATAAAAGAAAATGAAAATGTTAGATCCATTTTACCTTTTCATCCTGGCTTTAAGATTTTAAAATTTTCAGAAGGTAATTTTGAAAGGGATATAAATCTTTTGCTTTTTGAAGATAGTGATCCTGATTATGTTGAAAAAATTGTTTCTTCCCTTTCCTTTAAAGTAATTGGTAAATCTTATGAATACACAAAAAAGGTAATAATAAGAGCCTCTCCTTCAGAAGTAGATAAACTCGCCTTTATCCCTGACATTCAGTTTATTGAAGAAAGACCAAAGAATAAACCTTTAAATGAAGTAATAAGATGGGCATTACAGACTGCTAATACAAATGATACCTTTATATGGAGTAAAGGTATAAGAGGGGAAAACCAGATAATAGGTTATATGGATACAGGTCTTGACTTTTATGATTGTTATTTCTGGGATCCTCAGGGAGATCCACCTGGGAATAATCACAGAAAGGTTTTAGCCTATGAAAATTATGGTGCAGGTGATAATCAGCCAAACGGTGGTGCTGACCATGGAACACATGTTGGAGGAACCCTTGCAGGTAAAATTGATCCAAGTGATAATACTCAGGATGCGAGTGACAAAGATTATAACGGTATTGCAAAAAATGCAAGACTTGTTATACAGGATGTGTATGATGGAACATATTTTGATTATGGAACAAATCTTACAAATCCTTTAAATAGTGCGAGAAATCGTGGAGTAAGAATTCACTCTAACTCCTGGGGAGAATGTGGAGACCCAAATTGCAATACACCAAATAATGCTTATTCAAGTGCAGCACGGGAAGTAGATCAATTTATGTGGAATAATAGAGACTTTTTACTTGTATTTGCAGCAGGAAATGAAGGTCCTCAAAATAATACAGTTACCGCACCTTCTGTTGCAAAAAACTGTCTAAGTGTAGGAGCTTTACAGCATAATAATATAAATAATATTGCTAACTATTCAAGCAGAGGATGGGCTTTTGACGGTAGAATAAAACCGGATGTATGTGGAATTGGGGGAAGAGGGGCAGGAACTGATTATGTGCATTCTGCCTGGAATGATTGGCCAAATTATCCTCCCCATTCTTACTGTGACCAGATAGGAATGGCTGGAACTTCTATGGCAACCCCTTCTGTTGCAGGAGCTCTTTCTTTAATAAGGCAATACTTTACTGAAGGATGGTATCCATCAGGAGCAAAAAATCCATCTGATGCATTCATTCCATCAGGAGTCCTTTTAAAAGCGATGGCAATATCCTCAACAAATTTTTTAGCAACAAATGTTTATGACCAAAATTTTGGATGGGGGAGAGTTAATGTAAGAAACACCCTATATTTTTCTGGTGATGTAAAAGATTTAAGAATTGCTGAAAATGTAATAACAGGAACAGGTGATTCCTTGAGGTATTTTGTATCAGTTCTTTCAAACAGTGTCCCATTAAAAATAGTTCTTGTATGGTTTGATGCTCCTGCAGCTGTTAATGCAAATCCTGCTATTGTGAATAATCTTGATCTTAAAGTAATTGACCCAAATTTAAATTTATATAGAGGAAATGTTTTTTTAGGTGGCCAGAGTGCAACCGGTGGAAGTTTTGATAACAGAAATACAGTTGAACTTGTCTATAGAACAACTCCTACACCCGGAACTTATTATATTGACATTATAGGAAGAAATATTCCAGCACCGGGCGCAAATGGTGTTCCTTTTGCTCTTGTTATCACAGGAGACCTTGGGAGCCAGATGGGAGAAGAAGAAAGTTACTTTGTAGCAATTCCCTTCAAGGATAGAATTCATTTAAAAGCTTTAGGAATTTTTAAAAATGGAACCTCTATACTTAAAAAAGATGGGAAAATCATATATACTGAAATATCTTTGAAAGAAGAATTTGAGTATATAGATAGAGATATTAAAAATAATAAGGAATATATATATGAACTCATTTCAATTGCTTCAGATGGAAGAAAAAAATATATGGGACCCATTAAAGTAAGATTTATTGGATTTGATTTTGGACTTGAAATTAAAAATAAAGTTTTATCAAAAAACAAAAATTTAAAATTTATTCTTTTTAATCCAGAGAAAGGAAAGATTGACCTTATACTTGTTAATACAGCTGGAAGAGAACATATAATTTTTACTGATAGATTGATGGAAAGAGGGATATTCTCTTTTGAAATTCCACTTAAAAATTACAATATAACTTCAGGGACTTACTTTTTAGTTTTGAAAAATAAAGGGAAAGAAATTAAAAATAAATTAATAATATTAGAATAGAAAAAGGATTCTACAAGGGTTTGACAATTATAAAAATTTATGTTATAATGGGGGGATTAAAAGGAGGTTAATATATGATTGAACTATTACTTATTGGCTTTTTAGGCATTGGTAAAGAAATAAAGGGGCAGGTAATAATATGGCTAAAGCCGGAAGCAAGAAATCTTATAGTTTATAACAAGGAAAAAATTGAAACAGGGATTCCTGATGTTGATCTTATTTTAAAAAAATTTTCTGTTTATGAAGTAGATAGATTAACAAAAGGAGTAATTCCTAAGGAAGCCAAACAATTTGATCTTGATCTCATTTTCCTTATTAAATTTCCTGAGGAAATAGAAAATAAAAAATTAATAGAAAATCTTAAAGGTCTTGAAATTGTTAAAGATGCCTTTTCCAATATAGCTTATCCTGTTGATGTAATTCCCAATGACCCTTATTTCAGTCAAATGTGGAATCTTACGAAAATGCAGGTCCCTGAGGCATGGGATATAGAAAGGGGTGATTCCTCAGTTGTAGTTGGTGCTGCTGATACAGGTCTATGGTGGGAACATGTGGATATAAGGGATAACTTATGGGTTAATCCTGGTGAAGATTTAAACGGAAATGGTAAATTTGATTATCCCCAGGATTTAAATGGTATTGATGATGATGGTAACGGATATGTGGATGATCTTATAGGATGGAATTTTACATGGGGGACATGGAACCCTTCTCCTCAGCCGAGTGTAGGATGGGATCATGGAACACATGTTACAGGAACAATGGCAGCAATTACAGATAATGGAATTGGTATTTCAGGTATAGGGTGGAAAATAAAGGCTGTAGGAATGAACTGTCAGTTAATTTATAATGATACTTCTTATATAAATTTTTACGGGACTGTTGAAGCCCACTATTATGCAGCAAATATGGGATTAAAGGTAATAAACAATTCCTGGGGTGGTTATGGTTGGTCTTCTTCTCAAAGAAATATGATGCAGGCTGCAATTGACTATGCAAGATTAAAAGGGGTAACTGTTCTTGCAGCAGCCGGGAATGAGAACACAAGTTCTTATCTTTATCCAGCAAGTTTAAGAGGTGTTATTTCTGTTGCTGCTTCTAATCAATTAGATAAAAAAGCCTTCTTTTCTAACTATGGTGATTCAGTTGATGTTACAGCACCAGGGGTTGATATATGGAGCACTATTCCCAACAATGGATACGATTCCTGGATGGGGACAAGTATGGCTTGTCCAAATGCAGCCGGAGTATGTGCTCTTATAATTTCTCATTTCCCAAATTTAACACCAAAACAGGTTGAAGAGTATCTGGAAGGTGGAGCAGAAAATATTGATACTTTAAATCCTGGGTATGAAGGTAAACTTGGAGCAGGGAGAGTAAATGCTTATAGGTCTTTGCTTTATCCTTTTACTTCAGGTGCTAAAATAATCGATTTCCAGATTGTAGAAATAAATGGAGATAATGACAGGTTTTATGAAGGTGGAGAACTGATTGGAATTTTAATCACTGTTCTGAATAAAGGTCCACAACCCGTTAATCACCTCAGAGTTACATTAAAACCTTCTTTTGGATACAGTATTGTTGATAGTATTGTTGAATATAATCAAGTTATTCCTAAAGGTGTCTCTGTCAACATTACCTCTGATACCTTTAAAATTTTACTAAATAATTTAAATGCGAGGGATACACTTTTATTTGAAATTAATGCATCTCCTCAAACTTTTTATCCTACGAACAAATTTACTTTCTTTATAGGTATCCCTGATATTCTTGTTTATTATACGGACAATACAAATAAATTTTATACCTATTACGAGAAAGCAATTTTAAAAATGAATGAGATTTATGGACTTAATATCACTTACGATATCTGGAAATCAAGTGTAAGAGGAATTCCCACTCTTTCCACTTCAATGCCGCCAATTGTTATATGGGCTACTGGGAATGACAGTTTAAATGTTCTAAGTTCCTCTGAAATTGACACAATGATAAATTACCTCACCTTAGGAGGAAAACTTGTTTTTACCTCCCAGTTTGCTGCTGAAAATATAAATACACCCCTTGATACCCTTTTCTTTAGGGACTATCTTGGAGTTGATAAGTTTTATGTTCCTCTTGGATCAGGAAAAAATTATGCAAAAGGTCTATCAGGTGATCCTCTCACCAGTGGATGGTTTTTATATCTTGGAAGCTCAAGTGGGGCTGATAATAATATCTCACCTGATGAAATTTTAAATGATACATTAAATGGAACAATCTGTTTAAAATATGGAACAACTGGTCAATATAGGGGAGCAGGAGTAAGAACCTCAAATACAGTATTTTTTGCTTTTCCTCTTGAATCAGTTCCACTTACAGGTACAGGTACACTTACCCTTTTGCACAAGGTAATATACGATATATTGAGATATTTCGGTATAGTGGAAGTGAAGGAGGATATCACGGAATTTAAACGAAAAGAAAAAGTTAAATTTTCTTTTATAACCACTTCTAATAGAATAAATGAACTTTTTAAGTCTTATTCAAAGTATTCTGTAACAGGTCAAAAAGTTTTAAATCCTAAAAGAAAGGGAATTTATCTTTTAAAGAAAGAAAACAAAAATGTTAAGGTTTTAATAATAAAATAAGGAGGTTAATATGAGGAAATTTTTAATTTTATTTATTTTTCTCTCCTTTTTAAATGGGGGCGAAATACTTCTCATTGACCATGATGGAGGAGGAACTCTTGATAACGGAACTCCTTATGAACAGATTATTGTTAATTCCTTTTCCAACCTTGGTTACATTTATAAAATTTGGGATTATTCATTAAAGGGAATACCACCTCTTGATACCCTTTTGAGTTACAAAGTTGTTGTCTGGGATAACCCTGCTTGGACTTCAGGTCCCTTTTCAGCCTCAGATACACAGGTTATGTATCAATATTTAAACCAGGGGGGTAAACTTTTCCTTTTAGGACCTGATGTTCTATACAATTTTGAGTTGGGTCTTGGCTGGGGTACCTGGCCAAAATTTGTTGGTGTCCAAGCATATGAGGAAACAGACCTTGCAAATGTTAGTGCAAGTGGTATTTCTTCTGCACCTTATTTTAGTGGTTTTTACTTTTCCTTTGACAATTTCTCAAACAATTCTAATGCTAATGGGTTCCAGGATCTTATTACCTTAACACAGGGAGCTATGAGGATTTTAATTGCTAACAAACATCCGAGCTCTATTCCTGATTCCTGTATAATGCTTTATAGAAAGTTCCCTTTAGTTAATGATACTGGTCGCCTTGTTTTCTTTTCTGCTTCTTTTGAAGACATTTCTTCTTCTTTTAAGAGAGATACCTTTATATCAAAAGTTATTGAGGGGCTTCTAAAATATCAAAAACCTCTTCTCCCCAATTTAGCAATTGATACCCTTTATCCCTATGAAATTGCCTTTGATAGCATATATCCAGTAAAAAATCCCTATGTTTTATATAATTATAGCATTGAAGTAAAAAATTTAGGTGCGGTTAATTCTTCTCTTACACCCTGTATTCTTGAAATAAAGGAGAAAAATACATCAATAGTTCTTGTTTCTGATACTGAGTATGTAATTCCTCTTATGCCTTTTGAGAAAACAGTTATTACTTTTAATAAACCAGTTTATTATAATGTTCCGAAGAAATACATTTTTAAAGTTGAACTTTTACCTTCTTCTGATGCTAACTATTCAGATAACATTTTTATTGATACATTCAAAACCCTCTATGTTCCCTTATGGGATGATTTTGAAAATTCTCAAAGGACACTTTCCAATTTTGAACCAGGTTTTGAAAGAACTTCTGAAACCTCTTATAGAGGAAACTATTCCTTCTGTGAAAAGGCATTTCAGAATTATCCCAATATGGCTCGTATTTATTCAAAAACAAAACCCATCGACTTAAGAGGTTTAGAAACAGTAAAACTCACTTTTTACACGATGTATCAGATAGAGACTGGTTTTGATTACTGTTATATTGATATATCCCGTGATGGTATTCATTTCAACAATATAGCAAAATATACTGGTTATCAGGGAACATGGACAAGTCAAACTCTTGACATATCAGGGCTTGCAGGGGAAGATTCCGCTTATATAAGATTAAGATTTGAATCAGACCCGGGTCTAAATATGTTTGGTATTTTCTTTGATAATTTAATGGTTGTCGGTGAAACAAAAGATAAAGGAAAACCTTTTATAATATATAATAAACCTCCTGATACTTCAAGTTTTTATTTTCCAAAGGTATTAAAAGCAAGGATAATTGATCCTACTCCTGTTACTGAAGCATATCTTAAATATTTTGAAGAAACTTCAAACATTGATACTTTTACAATCCCCTTTGATAGCACAAGGGGAGAATTTTTCTATTTTACCCTCCCCTATTTAGGTGCTGGTAAAAGAATATATTACTTTTTTGAAGCAAAAGATGCCTTTTCTAATATTGGTAAAAGTTCAATTTATGAAAAAACCCTTGGAAAACTCCTCTATAATCATAATGAAATAACAAATCCGAACATTGTTTTGTTACCAAACTCTTACAGAGTTGCAACTGGTTTTACAGTGCCTTATGATTCTATAAAACTTAAAGGAGTTTTATATTTAACTTACAGTGATGATGGAACACCCATTGATTCCCTTTTTGTTCAAATTTTTAATTCCTCTGGTAGTATGCCTAATATAAATCCTATCCTTTCCTTTAAAGATTATCCTGAGAATAATCCTCAGAGAAGATATTCTCTCAATTTTGCTCCTTTACCTTCTCCAATAAAATTCTTATCAGGTGAAATGTTTTTTGTGGGTCTTGAAATAATTAATATAAATGGATATCCAGCAATATGCTGGGAAGATTATTCACCTTCTTCCAATCGTAGTTTTATTTATGATGGAACATCCTGGCAACCTCTTTTGGATATATACAGCAACCATCCTGCAGACCCTATAATTATGGCTGTTTGTGAAATTTATAACAGTGGTTTAACAGACCTGAAAGAAAAATTAATTAAAGAAGGAGATATAAGGATTTTTTACTCGAAGGGAAAACCCTTCCTTTACTATAAAGGCTTAGATAAACCCTTTGAAATAAAGGTTTTTGATATACAGGGAAGAAATATTAAATCTTTTAAAATAAAAGGCGAGGGGAAAACAGAATTAAAACTCAAAAAGAGTGGAATATATCTCATAAACACCAGAATAAAAGAAGGAGGAAAAAAGATTATTTATATCAAATAGTATAGAGCACATAACATTTTAGATTGGTAAAGTTCCATTAGGATTCCTTGAAGATTTTTTACTTAGATATACTGGAGTCTATCTAAAAAATTTGAAAATATAAAATTCTTTAAAACCGTCTTTGAGCCTCTAAATCTTTAAAAGATAAACTTTTTAGATTTTCTTCTTAACTCCTCAAAAACTTCTTTTTTATTTTAAATGTCTTATAAGCTCTATTACTTCCCTATGCCTTTCCTCTGCATTCTTTTCCAAAACTTTCAAAGTCTCATCCATTTTGTAAAGCATCTCACTTATTTTCTCTAACATTTCTGTCTGCTTGTTTAATATTTCAGTATGTTTATTTAAAATTTCGTTCTGTTTATTTAGCATCTCCTTTTGTTTACTTATCATTTCTTTCATCCATCTACCATTAATCCATGCAAAATAAGTTAAAACTCCTGCAAGTAATGTAGAACTTCTTACCAAATATTTCCATATTGAAATTAAAAGGGTAAAATGTGTTAAATCACAATACCTTTAAAATAACTTAATTTTTAAAGGAATTTTTGACTATTGATTAGGTTATTTTTTATCATTACAATTTATGAAATTTAATAAGGAAGAAATATTAAAAAAATTTAAAGATAAAATTATACTTGTTATCTGTGGCGGAACCTCTGGTGAAAAAGAGGTTTCCATAAGATCCGGAAGAAAAGTATTTGAAGCTCTTAAATACTGGAATTTAAATGTTAAAATTCTTGAAATTAAAAATGATTTTGTTAAAGAAATACTTGAAAGTAAACCCTTTGATGTTATATTTAATATTCTGCATGGAAAACCAGGAGAAGATGGAACTGTTCAAGGTTTTCTCGACCTGCTTGGTATTCCCTATACAGGAAGTGGTGTCCTTGGTTCCGCCCTTGGTATGAATAAAATTGTCTCAAAAAAAATATTCATTAGTGAAGGAATCCCTACACCACCCTTTGTAACAATATACCACTATGAAAATTTTGAAGAAAAATTAAAAGAAGCAGAAGAGAAATTCGGATACCCTATGATGTTTAAACCAAAAGATGAGGGTTCAAGTCTTGGTGTTTCAATCTGTAAAAGTAGAGAAGATGTGATAAGAAATTTTGAGGAAAATAAAAATAAATTTAAAGATTTTTTCCTTGAAAAATATATTAAAGGAAAAATAATAACAACTGGAATTCTTGGAACAGGCAAAAAGGCTTTCCCATTACCTATCCTTGAATTAAGACCTTTAAAAAGAGAATTCTATGACTATACAGCAAAATATACAAAAGGAGAAACAGAATTTATTTTACCAGCAGAACTTTCTCCTGAATTGACTCAAGAAATTCAGAAGATATCCCTTAAAGCACACCTCGCACTTGAATGTAGGGGTTTTTCAAGAGTCGATGGAGTTGTATCTGAAGATGGAAAACCCTATATACTTGAGGTGAATACTTTGCCAGGTATGACAGATTTATCCGATTTACCAGCTGAAGCAAAAGCCTATGGACTGAGATATGAAGAACTTGTTTTATTTATTTTAAATACAATTTATGATTGAATTGAATTTTGATTAGAAAAACAAATAGAAAGCCGTATCTAAAACTTTTTATTCTATTTTTGATTTTGTTTATTCCCTTACTTTTTCCATTTAAGTTTAATAAAATTTTTTCGATTACCCTTTTAATGGCCTACTCATGGATATTTGAAATTGTCCCGATAGAAATAACGGGGCTCTTTCCGCTTTTTCTTTTTCCTCTTTTTGGTATTTTGAGTGTTAAAGATACTGCTCTATCCTATGGAAACCACCTAATTTTCTTATTCCTTGGATCTTTTTTCATAGCGAAAGCAATTGAAGTGTCAGGACTTGCTAAAAAAATTTCTATGTTTTTTATATCAATTTTTCCTAAAAGCCCATTTTTTTTCTTAGCTGGTATTTCCCTTGCCACTTTTTTAATTTCAGGATGGATATCAAATACTGCTGCCACAATCATTTCATATACCATTGCTATCTCCCTTTTAAAAGGTATAAAGTTAAAGGAAAATTCAAATTTTAAAAAAATTCTATTAATTTCAACAGCCTATTCCTCATCAATAGGGGGAATTTTAACACCTGTAGGTACACCCCCTAATATTATTTATCTTGGAATAGTGGAGAAAATTTTTGGAAAGGAATATGTTTTTTCTTTTATTGAATGGATAAGATATGCTGCTCCCCTTGCAATAATAATTTTTATTTTTATGTTGCTTTTTTTTAAATTTTTCTTTATAAAAGGAGAAAGTTTTGAAATAAAAATTGAAGAGGAAAAGTTAAAATTAACAGAATATGAAAAGAGAGTTTTTTTAATTTTCATTTTAACAATAATTTTATGGTTTATAAGACCCTTTTTTTCTAAATTTTCCTATCTTAAATATATAGAGGATTCAAGTATTGCAATTTTTTGCTCTTCTTTACTTTTTTTCATTAAAAGAGGAAAAGGAGGGAAAGAAACCCTTTTAAATTCAAAGGAAGCAAAAGAAATCCCCTGGGGAATTTTATATGTTTTTGGAGGTGGTCTTGCCCTTGCTGATGCATACGAAAAAACAGGTTTTACAGCTTTTATTGGTAATTACATAAAAAATATATCTTCAATATTTTCCCCCTTTTTATTTCTTTTAATCCTTGTTACTTTTCTTGTTTTTTTTACAGAAGTTACATCAAACACTGCCTCTGCTTCCCTTCTATTACCCATAATTGGAGAATTTTCAAAGGCTTTAAATCTATCTCCATATTTTCTGATGCTTCCCTCAACACTCTGTATTTCTTTCGCTTTTATGCTTCCCTCAGGAACTCCACCGAATGCAATAATTTTAAGCACTGGTGATGTTAAGGTTAAGGATTTAGCAAAAATTGGATTTTTTATGAATATTCTCACTATAATAATTGTTACAATTTATTTTTACTTTATGCGATGAAAATAAAAATTGCACCTTCCATAATTGCGGGAGATTTTTCAGATTTAAAAAAAACAATAAGAAAAATTGAAAAATCAGGTTCGGATTTAATCCATGTTGATGTAATGGATGGAGTATATGTTCCTAATATTACTTTCGGTCCAATGATAGTTGAAGCAATCAGAAAATTAACAAATTTACCCCTTGATATTCACCTTATGATTATTGACCCTTTAAGGTATATAAGAAGGTTTAAAAACTCCATACCTCATCTTATTTCCTTTCATGTAGAGGCGACAGATAAAGTTAAAGAAACAATTGAGGAAATACATCATTTTACAAGGGCAGGAATTGCAATAAACCCTGAAACACCTATCGAAAGAATTTTACCTTACTTAAAAGATGTTGAAAGAGTTCTTGTTATGACAGTAAATCCTGGATTTTCAGGTCAAAAGTTTATTGAAAGTGCATCTTTTAAAATAAGGGAATTAAAGGAAATAAAAGAAAAAGATAATTTAAAATTTGAAATAGCAGTTGATGGTGGGTTGAATAAGGAAAATATTTTTTATGTAATTAATCTTGGAGCTGATGTTTTATGTATTGGTTCCTTCTTTTTTAAAGAAAAAAAAATTAAGAATTTTATTAAAAAAATAAAAAAAATTAATTAATAGATTATTATCATTTTATTTGTTATTGTGCAATCATTTGTTTCAAGGCGTAAGAAATAAATACCTTCGGGAATCTTTTTATCTCTATCATTTTTTCTATCCCATTTAATTTCATAAATACCAGCATTTTGTCTTCCATTTATAAATGTCTTTAAACACTCTCCTTTAATATCATAAAGTTTAAGTATAACATTAGAGGGTTAAGGAAGATAGTATTTAATTTTTGTGAAAGAATTGAATGGATTTGAGCTTATCTCAAAGAAAATAAATTTATCTTTTGAAATTATTCTGTGGAATTAAACCTTTTAGAATTTAATGTTATCACATAAAAAATTTTTCCTCCTTCTTTTATTATTAGAAATCCTTTTTGGTCTCCCCTCATTATCTTCCTCCAACATTAATTTTTAATCTCTTCTATAAAACTTTATTCCAAAAACTTTACACTTTTCCTTTGCCTCTTCCCTTATATAAGGAGAAACTATGAAAAGTTCGGGTTTTACCCCTGTTTTCTTCTCGTAAAACTCCCCGATCCTCTTAAACTTCAAAACATCACCATCCGATACACTACTTTTTATCTCTATCAAATAATGCTTATCATCCTTTATAACAAGATCAACCTCAATTGTTGATGGATAACCAAAAACCATCCCCTCTTTATCATAATCTTCCCATTTCTTAACATCATAAAAACCAAGCTCCTTTAAAATATCCTCCATACTCTCTCTGAAAGCCTCCTCCGCAAAAATACCCCACCTTGCACCTAATGCTGTTATAGCATCTCTTAAAATCTTAAAACCATCTACCATTTCCTTCCTTAAAGACTTTAGCTCCTCCCTTTGAACTATTAATTCCTCTTTTAAAGACTTTAATTCCTCCCTTTGAACTATTAATTCCTCCTTTAGAGCCTTTAGTTCTTCCCTTTGAACTATTAATTCCTCTTTTAAAGATTTTAATTCCTCCCTTTGAACTATTAATTCTCCCCTTTGAGCTTTTAATTCATTAAGTATCTCTTTTATCTCCTCCCTTGTTACTGCCCTTTTATCCATTATCTCCTCTATTTTTAATCTTAAAAAGGGTGATTTCTCAATAATCTCCGGAAGTCTTTTTTCAATTATTTTTACAATATCCTCTTCTGTTAAAATTTTCTTCATAATAAATTGTAAACTAAAAAAATTAAAAAATCAACAAAATAAGGAATAAAGGCAAATTATTCTTACTATTCTATGATAATTAAAACATAATTTCCTTTCCCCCAAAAATCACCTTTATCTTAAATTTAACTCATTTTCTTAATTTTCCTCTTCCAAAATCTTTTAAACTTTTTATTCCTTTTCAACCAATTCAATTAAAACCCTTCCTGTATCCTTTGGATCAAGAAAAATTACACTTTTACTTTTAATACCTTCTCTTGGACCTTCAACTATTTTAAATCCCTTTACCTCTAAATCTTTAACAATACTTTCAACATTATCAACCTCAAATGCTATATGATGAATTCCATCTCCCCTTTTTTCAAGAAATTTTTTAACCTTATCTTCACCTTCCATAGGTGATATAACTTCAAACATTAAGTTCTGTAAGTAAAATATTGCTATCTTCAATTTTCTTTCCTCAAAAAAATGAATTTCAGGCTCAAGGGAAAAAAACTTCTTAAAAATTTCTACACCTTTTTCAAAATCACTAACCGCAACAGAAATATGGTTAACCTTCATTAAAATTCAAAATTAAAATCCTTATCAATTCTACCTGTAAACTGCCACCTTCCTTTTGTTTTTGAAAAATCAGGGACATCATAAATTGCCTCAAAATAAATAGTGGCACCACTTTTATCAAATAGACTTGTCCCCCCCTTAAATCTATAACCGAGAGAATTATCAGAATAGGAATCATAGGAATAAAAGTGGTAAGCAAGTCCAAGTCCTAAATAAGGTGAAAAATATTTTCTCTTATAAATAAAATTAAATGTCAAAGGAAAAGCAAATTCCTTATAGGAACTTTTCATAATATATTCACCATTTCCTTCAATAAAAAAATAGGAAACAGGATAATAACCAAGAGATATCCCAATTAATGGATAGGCCTCACCATTTTCATAAACTATGGAGGACTTTATTCCGAATTTTAAATTTGCCTTTGAAAATAAAAAAGTTTGAAAAAGAATAAAAAATATAAATTTCTTCATAATTAAGAGTATAATATAATTTTATTAGCAGGTTCAAATCCTTTAAATTAAAAAAATTTTATGAAAACAAAAGAGAATTTTTTAGATTTAAAAAAAATTAGAGAAGATTTCCCCTGTTTAAAAAGAAAAATAAGGGGAAAAGACCTTATATATTTTGATAATGCTGCAACAACACAGAAACCCAAAAGGGTTATTGATACAATTTTAGAATTTTATGAAAATTACAATGCTAATGTTCACAGGGGGGTTCATACTTTAAGTTATGAAGCATCCTTGAAATATGAAGATGCCCACAGGGAGGTTGCTGAATTTATAGGTGCAAATTCAATGGAAGAGATTATCTTTACAAGAAACGCAACTGAAGCCCTTAACCTTTGCGCCTATTCAATAGGAATACATCAACTTGAAGAGGGTGATGAAGTTATCACAACCTTAATGGAACACCATTCAAACATAGTCCCTTGGCAGATGCTAAGGAAAGTAAAAAAAATAAAACTAAATTATGTAAATGTTCTTCCAGATGGGACCCTTGACCTTGAACATCTTAAAAAACTCTTAAATAAGAAGACAAAGATAGTAACCTTTACACTTGCTTCAAATTTCCTTGGAACAATTAATCCGGCAGAAGAAATTATTAAAATTATACGAGAAAATAGTGATGCAATAGTAGTTTGCGATGGTGCCCAAGCTGTTCCACATACAAAAATAAATGTGAAAGAACTTGATTTTGATTTTCTTGCTGTAAGTGGACATAAAATGCTTGGACCAACAGGAATTGGATTTTTATACGGAAAGAAAAAATTACTTTCTAAAATGGAACCCTTTTTATACGGCGGTGATATGATTTTTGAAGTAACAACTGAAGGTGCCACATGGAATGAGCTGCCCTGGAAATATGAGGCAGGAACACCAAATATAGCAGGTGGAATAGGACTTTCTGCTGCTATCTCATACCTTAAAGAAATAGGAATGGAAAATATAGAAAAACATGAAAATGAATTAACAGAATACGCCCTCTCAAAAATGAAAGAAATTGAAGGAGTTGAAATTTATGGACATAAGGGACAAAAAACCCTGGGAATCATTTCCTTTAACATAAAAGGAATTCACCCACACGATATAGCAGGAATATGCGATGAGGAGGGAATTGCTATAAGAAGTGGACATCACTGCACACAACCCCTAATGAGACATTTTAAAATTGAAAACTCAGCAAGGGTAAGTTTCTATTTATATAACACAAAAGAAGAAGTCGATAAATTTGTTTCTGTTCTTGAGGAGATTAAGAGATACTTTTTTAAATGATTTGTCCTCTATGTAATATAAATTTAGAGGAAAGAAAATTTAAAAATATTTACGGTCAAATTGAAACTTCATATCAATGCTTCCAGTGCGGGGGGATTTTTTTCTCTGACCTTTCCGGTTTAAGAATAAAAGAAAAAGAAGCAGAAAAACTTGAGGAAATTAATTTACCCCTTTTAAAGACAAAATTCCCTTTAGATATAAATAAAAACTTTAAGTGCCCTCAATGTAATAAAAAAATGGGAAAATATTTAAATCCAAAATATAGGGATTTACTTATCCTTTTCTGTGAAAACTGTAAAGGAATGTTTTTCAATCACGGTGAACTATTAAAATTCATAAGAAAAAAAGAGGAAGAAATTTTAAAATTAAAAATAAAAAAAGAAGAAAACTTAAAAGAAAAAGAACTATTGAGAAAAATTTATGAAACACAAGGTAAAGAGGCTCTTATCAAATTAATGAAGGTTATTTATCCTGATGATAAAGAATTAAAAGAAAAAATTAAAAGGGAATATGAAGAAGAATTAGCATATCTTTTTATTCAGGAATTCTCAGGATTTTTAATTCCCTTTTCAAAATTTCCAGTAAATTTAATAATAAATATTCTTTTAACCCTTTTGCCCTTCCTAAAAGATACTCTCAAAAAGAATGAAGAAACTTTTTAAGGAATTAAAGAAAAAATTTCCTGAGGAATTTTTTATTGAGGAAGAAGTCCTCTATGCATACTCCTTTGACACATCTTTTTTTTATTCATTACCAAAGGCAGTTTTTATTCCAAAAGAAAAAAATAAACTTATTGATATTGTATCTTTACTCCTTGAAAATAAAATTCCTGTAACACCAAGGGGAAAAGCAACTGGAAGAAGCGGTGGGTGTGTCCCTCACCCTGAAAGTGTTGTTGTTAGCACTGAAAGACTAAAGAATAAAATTGAATTCTTCATAGAGGATGAAATACTTTATTTAGAACCTGGTTTTACAATTGATGAGATAAATGAATTTTTAAAAAATTATGGATACTTTTATCCAGTTGACCCCGCTTCAAGTGATATAGCAAGTATAGGAGGAACTGTTGCAACAAATGCAGGAGGACCAAGAGCCTTAAGATACGGAGTAACTATAAACTATGTAAATGGACTTTCTATTTTACTTTCCGATGGAACAGTTTTAAATACAAGGGGACTTTTAAAAAAAAATAAACTCTTCTATCCTATTGAAAAAATCTTTGTAGGTTCAGAAGGAACATTAGGGCTTATAACAGAAATATATTTAAAAGTTATAAGAACCCCTGAGTATAAAAGGAGTATTTTAATTGAATCAGAAAAAAAAGAAATTCTTGAAATTTCAAAAGAATTGATAAAAAAGGAAAATATAACCCTGTGCGAAATTATGGAATGGGAAAATAAATTTTTATTATGGACTGAACTAACAGGTAAAAAGGAAGATGTTTTAAGTGAAATTGAAAAATTAAAAAAATTTGTTAAAGGTAATTTAATTTTACCTTTTAATGAAGAAGAGGAAGAGAAAATTTTATCTCTAAGGAGAAAATACTCAAATTTAATGTGGACTTTAAAGGGAGGGAAAAAGTCCATAGATGTTACAGTTCCTGTTTCAAAAATAGATTCTCTTATTCTTTTCTATGAAAAAATTGAAAATAAATATAAAATTAAAATAATTCCTTACGGTCACTTTGGGGACGGAAATATTCATACAAGTATCATATTTGAAAAAAGAGAGAAGGAAAAAGCAGAAAAAATTAAAAGAGAAATATGTGAATTTGTCCTTGATATAGGAGGAACTGTAACAGGGGAGCATGGTTTTGGAATAAAATACATTGAATATACAAAGAGATTTAGAGAATATGAGATAATGAAGAAAATTAAAAAAGCCCTTGACCCTTATGATCTTTTTAACCCATCAAAAATTGAAGGTGAATTTAATTTAAATAAATATGATCCTGGGGAAAATAAAAAAATGTGTATTCTATGTTCCCTATGTAATCTCTATTCAGATAATTATAAAAAATTTTTAAGAGAAGACAAGGGAACAAGGGGTGAAATATTCTTGGGTAAAATAAAAGGGAATTTAAAAATAAGCAAAGAAAATAAAAATTCCCTTAAATATTGTCCCCTTGGATTTGAAATTTAACTTTTTTCCTTTAAAACCCTTCTTAAAGTTTTACCAACTGCTGTTCTTGGAATTTCCCTAACGAATTCAACTTCAACAGGAACTTCGTATTTAGCTAAATTCTTTCTTGAAAATTCAATCACCTCTTCCTTTGTAAGGGTTTCACCTTCCTTTGGGACTATAAATACCTTTACAGCCTCTCCTGTTCTTTCATAGGGAATACCAACACAGGCAACATCTTTAATTTTTGGATGGCTTAAAAGGGCCTCCTCAACATTCCTGGGATAAACATTAAATCCACTCACAATTATTAAATCCTTTTTCCTATCAAGAATATAAAAATACCCTTCCTCATCCATCTTTGCTATATCTCCTGTAAATAACCATCCATCCCTTATAACCTTTTTAGTCTCTTCTTCACTTTTCCAATAACCTTTCATTACCTGTGGACCTTTAACGATTAATTCTCCTGGCTCACCAATAGGCATTTCTTTTTCACCTTTTTCAAGATCAACAATTTTTGCTAAAGTATTTGGAAAAGGAATACCTATACTTCCCCTTTTATTTTTACCATAAATGGGATTACAGTGGGTAACAGGAGAGGCTTCAGATAATCCATAACCCTCAACAAGTTTTGCACCTGTTAACTCTTCAAATTTATCCTTGACCTGAGGCGGTAAAGGTGCTGCTCCTGAAATACATGCTCTTATGGTACTTAATTTATATTTTTTAATATCCTTAAAGTTATTTATTGCCTGATACATCTGTGGAACACCAGGAAAAATTGTTACCTTATATTTTTCTATATTTTCAAGAATTTCCTTGGTATGAAATTTAGGAACAATTATTAAAGTTGAACCAGAAGCTATTGAAAAATTTAGAGCCACTGACATTCCATAAACATGGAAAAAGGGTAAAACACCCATAACAACTTCTTCACCTTTTCTTAAATCAGGAACCCATTCCATCGTTTGCAAAGTATTTGCAACAAGATTGTAATGGGTAAGCATTGCACCCTTTGGAATCCCTGTCGTTCCACCTGTATATTGAAGGGAAGCTATATCTTCTTCTGGGTCTATTTTTTCAAAATCTTCTATTTCCTTATAATTTTCAATTTCTCTAAAAAAGAAATATTTTCTATTTAAACCTTTCAACTTTTCATTTATTCCCTTCAAAATTTTTAAAAACTTAAAACCAATCCTTTTAACAAGTGGAAAATATTCATCAATCTGAGCAACAATTAAAAAATCAATATTTGAACTTTTAACGGAATTCAGAAATCTTGGCAGTAAAATATCAAGAATCACTAAAACCTTAGAACCTGAATTCTTTAAAAGAAGAGAAACTTCCCTATCAGAAAGTAAAGGATTTAACTGAACAACAATTCCTCCTGCCATCATAGTTCCATAATAGGAAATAATAAAATGGGGAGTATTAGGCAAAAGAAGAGCTACCCTATCTTTCTTTTTTATTCCATTTTCTTTCAAAAAAGAAGCAAACTTTTTACATTCTACAAGAAGTTCTTTGAATTTTGTTCTTTTATCAAAAAATATATAAGCATCCTTTTCAGGAAAATTTTTAACAGTTTCAAGAAGGAAGTGGAAAAGGGGAACCTTTGGTATTTCTATATCACTTTTTACACCCTTATCATAAAACTTTATCCATATTCTCTCCATTATTATATTATAAAAATAAAAAATTAAAAAAGCAACTTTGTTTCAAGATAAAAATTATAAAAAGACTTTGAAAAAGAACCCCTCCTTAAATCTGATTTCAAAATAATTATAGTATTACTTGTAATATTCCTTTCTACTTTAAAACTAAAATTATACCTCCAATTATCCCTTTCAAAACTGGAAGCAAAACTTCTTTCATAGGATTTTTTTATTATAAAATTAAAATCAAAAAAAATCTTTGTTTTAAATATAAAAATTGACGATAAATTAAAATTAAATTCCAAAAAAGGAATTCTTTCTATCTCAGATTCTGGTCTAAAATATTCAAGAATAATTAAACCTGGCGAAAGCTTTATTTTAGAATTAATATTACTTCCAGAAACGACAATAGAAAAAGGTAAAGCATAAGTTTTTTTACTATTAAAAATGAGAAGTTCTTCAAAAATATCCCTTTTAAAATTTATTGAAATTTCTAAAATTTTTTTAAAATAATTTTTTTTAATTCCAGTTAAAATTTCATAACTTTCATTTCTATTAAAACCTTCAAAAATTCTATTAAAGTCTCTTATATAAATAAAATTTATAAAAGGACTCAAAAAAATATTAAAATTTAAATTCTTTATAAGTGAAAAATAAGTTCTTGGTTCAAAACTCTTATCCCTTCTATATGAAACACTTGTTATATAAAAAAAATTCTCCCCATTAAAATTAAGAGAAAAATCATTTTCAGATTTCAAAATTCCTTCATTTAATGGAATATCTCTTATCTTTCTTATATAGGAACCATCTGGATCAGGATAAAAAGTATTACTGAGAGAATCATAACTATATGAACCTCTTCCCTCTGGAACTTTTACATATTCAATAACTCTCCTCAAACCATTCATCCTTATTAAATTTGAAATTAAGTTAATTGATAAATTGTTTTTAGGATAAAAATTTGCTTCTAAATAATAATTAAAATCCCTTTTTGAAATTATTGAATCTTTGAAGTTTATTAAACTTGAACTTAACTTTAAATTTAGTTTATCCAAATTGTAAAGGATTCTGAAATTATTTTTTAACTCCCTTAAACTTTTTTTCTTAAAGGAGATAATTTCATATAAAAAACTTTTATTTTTAAAATCTATTTTAAATCCGAAATTTTCATTTATTTTTTTAATTTTGAGAGTATCTATTTCATAAAAATAGTTATAAAAAGGTGATAGTATCCATTTTTTTTCAAAATATAAATTAAATCTTTTTAAATTATTTTTTTTATAACTAAAAAACTCTATATCAGTTTTATTTTTAAAAAAATAATTGAATTCGTATCCAAAAGAATTTTTATCTATAAAAAAATTTTCACCTTTTAAATTTGAATAAGCGTAATAGAGATTAAAATTTTCATTTAACTTTAAATAGGGTTTTATCCTTGTATCATAAAAATTCCCCTTTATATTTTTACCCCAGTAATAGAAATAATTTTCCTCAAAAATTCTAAAGGGTGATTTAAAATTTTTTTTACCTAAAAAATTAAAATCTATACCAAATTTACCTTTTTCAATATTAAATCTAAAATCTCCATAAAAACCTGATATATTCTTACGAATAAAGAGATTGGGGTTAAAAAGAGAAAAACCAAAAGTATTATCAATTTTTAAAAAATTATTTTCTGATTTTAAACTAAAAATTAAATTCTGATTCCTTTTTGGAGTAATACCCCATTTCCCCAGTTTATATGACCCTTTACCTTCACCCACATAAATAAAATAATTTTTCCCATCAACAAATTCGTAATCTCCCTTAAATGGACCAACAAAAACAAAATTTGGTAAAACATTACCTTTATTTTTTCCAACATAAATTAAAGTATCATTTTTCAAAATATAATCTCCTTTCCCTGAATCCACAAAGTTTATCCCATTTAAAAGAACCCAGGAAGAATCCTCTACATTTTTTAAAAGATCTTTATCTTCTTCTTTCAAAAGAAATTTAGGCATTGAAGCTATATCACTTTCATTTATGTACATAAAATTTAAATTCATTAATCCTAGATTTCTTTCATACTCTGACGAAAAAATATAATTGCTATAAGCATCTTCTACAATCTCAAAATCTACTCTTAACTTTGAATTAAGAGAATAACTTACATTTTGAGTCAAAGTGAGTGTTCCATTTGAATAATCAATGATATAATCAAATTCTCTTCCCCTTTTTAATAATCTTCCATCAAGATAAACTCTCTCAGAATTTGGAACAATTTTTTCCTTTAAAGGATCAATAAGTAAAAAGTTATTTAAATTACTTTTATCAAGTTCTATGTATAAAGTTTTAAATTTCCCCTTTGGATAACCTAAAACTGAATTAAAATTATTTTTTTTACTATAGAGATCAAATTCAAGACCAACAATTTCCCTTTCGAATCTTGGATAAAAATTTGATTTTCTAGTAAATTCACCAATTTTAGCCTTCAAATTTTCTCCCTCAAAATTAAAACTTGCTTCTTCAAGTTCAGTTAGATTCCTTGTAAAATTTTCCTCTTCAGGAAATGATTCATCACTTATTTTCCCTCTCACTCTATAACCCTTTGATAGTTCTCCATCAATTTCAAAATTTAACCTCTGATCTATCTTAAAACCATAAACTGAATAGGAAGCAGAAAGGGTTTTCTCTCCTTTTATTTCCACATTCATCTCCTCATCCATACTTTTCTTTTTTTCTTCATCATATTCTTCTTCCATTAAAAAACTTTTTATTTTTAAAACTGTTGTATCCTTTTTATAAAAAAAGGAGAGATATTCAACAAAAAAGGTGTCTTTTTCTGTAAGAGGCAAAAGAGGAAATAAAGTGTCGCTTTTTAATTTAAAAGGAATTTTAAAAGTATCCTTTAAAACTTTAACGGAATTTAAAAGGGGAGATTCAAGTATAATAATTGGTTTTTCAAAAGTTATTATTTCTCTCTTATATTCAAAATTATGGGAATTTAGTGTCATAAAAATAAACAAATTAATCAATTTTTTAAAAACCATTTGTTATCTTTATTAACTATCTCACCTTTATCTATTATAAACAAAAAATCATAATTTCCTTTATATTCTTTTTTTTCTTCTCTGAGCAGGGAAAAAAGAGTATCTCCACTATATACATAAAAGGAATTTTTATATTTGAAATAATTTTTATAATTTTTTTTGAATATCTTGGTTAGTTTCCCATTTTTATAAACTGAAATTCTGTCTTTAAAAACAAAAATAAAAAAGCTATCCTCTATACAAAAAAAATCAAGCAAATTTTTATCAATATCATAATAATAAACTGTGGAATCAAAGGGAGAAAACTTTATTTTTAAAATTTTCGATGTTCCACCTTTTGAAATAAAAAAATAAAAATTACCCCTATCTGTAACATCAAAGGATGAAGCATATAAAAGGGAATTAATTTTAAATTCTGATTTAAGAGTTCCATTATAGGGATTAATGGATGTAACCTTTCCATCCCTTGTTAAAAAATAGATGAATAAACCGTCAGTTTTAACATCTTTAAAATTAAAAGGTTTTTCAAAATTTAAAGTATCAGGGGGAAAAACTTTTATGTAATAATTCTTTAAATTAATAAAAATAAAAAGAGTAGAAGGGAAAAGCAAAAATTTTATCATACAAGTATAACCTTTTCTCTTTTTATTCTAACAAGCCCTTTTGCTCCTTTAACAGGTCTTACATATTTTCTTAAAGTATATAGAACAAAAATTTTTTCATCACCTTTTAGTTTACTATGTTTTTTTGCTATTTCAGCTGCAAATTTTATATCTTCTTCCTTTAATTCTTTATTTTTTTCATATTTCAAGATAACATGTGCTCCTCTTATATCCTTAACATGAAAAAAATAATCATCAGGTTTTGCAATTTTAAATGTAAGTTCATTTGCATATTCCTTATTTTTTGAAACTAAAACTTTAAAACCAGAAGGTGAAATATAAACTTTGTAAATTTGTTTTTCTTCCTTTTTAATTTCAATTTTTTCTTTAATTAAATTAGCTCTTTTAAGTTTCTTATATCTTTCAAAATATCTTTCTGCTGATTTCTGAGGTGTCTCAGAAAACTTTATTTCAACTTCAACTTCTCCTTTTTCAGGGTGATTTAGTTTAAATACCCCCTTTTTATCTAAAATCTGATTTAGATTAAGTAAAATTGCTTCACCTTTAATTTTATATATTTCAGGATCAACTTTTTCTTTTTTAAAAGTTTTTTCTTTTTTTTCTTTTACTTTTGTTTTTTCAATTTCTTCTTTTTCAAGATTTTTGTATATATAAAAAAGAGCTTCGCTTAATTTATTAAATTCAAGAAAATTCTCTTTTTTGATCAAATGCAACTTTTTCTCCTTATCGACATAAAATGGTCCTTTAAAATATTTATAAAGAATTTCTTTGAAATCAGAAAATTCCTTTTCTCTTTCTAAAACCTCATATAAAAAGGGTAAAAATTTTTGAGTGTATTCCTTTATCTTTTCTAAATTTTTTTCTTTAAAAATATTGATTTTATCAGGAAATTCCATTTTAAATTCTTTTAATCCTGAAAAGGAATATATAACTTTTTCATCTTTTAAAATAAAAAGATCTTTTTTTCTTCTCGTAAAATCAATTATTAATTTTCTTTTTTCAATTTCTCCAAGAGGGTTTTTTTTAACAAAATTTATTGCAAAAATTCTTTCTCCTTCTATTATTTCTGAATCTTTATAAACAAAATCCTTTAAATATGGAAGTTCTTTAAATTCTAAAAAGTTTTGATTTTCTGTAACTGGAGAAATATAAGGTAAAAAGTAATAAATCTGTGGCTCAAGTGATATTTCTAAAAGATTTTTATCATCAAAAACAACAAAAAATTTTTTATCACTAAATAAGAATTTTTTAACCTTCTTCCCTTTAAATATTTCATCTATTTCTTTTTTTAAAACTGGGAAAAAAAATTCAGAAAAATGCATCAAAAAAAGTGTTTTACTTCATACTCAAAACTTTCCTTTGAATCAGAAGCATGAACAGAATTTTCAGTTATACTTATCCCGAAAAGATACCTTATTGTCCCTGGTTTTGCTTTTTTTGGATCAGTTGCCCCAACAAGTTCTCTTAAAGTTTCAATTGCTTTTTCCCTTTCAAGTAAAATAGCAACAACATAGTCGGAAGTTATATAATCAATAAGATTTTCAAAAAAATCCTTTCCCTTATGAACTTTATAAAAACTTTCTGCCTTTTCCCTTGTTAATTTCTCCATTTTTATATTCAATACCTTAAATCCATTTTCCTCACACATTGAAATTATTTTACCAATCAAATTTCTTCTAACAGCATCTGGTTTTATTATTAAAAGGGTTTTTTCCATAATATTATTATAAAATAAAAAGGGGAGGCATTGAACCTCCCCTTAGAAATTAAAAGAATTAAATTTTTTTACTTTATCTTTACAATCCTCTGGACAGGAATCCTATCTCCTGTTTCCATTTTGATAAAGTATATTCCGGATTTCAGGTCTTTTTTATTAAAGTTTATTGTATACTCACCCTTTGATTTTGTTCCCTTGAAAATTGTTGCTACCCTTTGTCCAAGGATATTATAAAGACCTATATCAACATTCCTATTTTCTGGAAGGAGAAAATTAATAACAAAGCCTCCATTTGCAAGATTACTCTTTACAAAAAGATAAGGCTTATTCACTTTTTCTCCCTTTTCAGATACAGAAATTGCAGCAGGTCTTTCAAGATAATAGTAATAATTGTTGGGTGGATCCCAATCTCCATATGCATCACCGGCAACAACATAAATTCTATCTCCTGTTCCACCCCTTGCTTTTCTTCCTACTGCAAAATGATTTCTTACAATAGGGACAACATAATTTGGTATAGGTACCCATGTTCCTGATTGAATTTTGTATTCCCATACAGAATCTAAGACGGGTAGTGATGCATTTTTAAAACCTCCTATCATTATAATTGAACCAGGTAAAGAAACAGCAGCATTATTCATATTAGGATAGGGAAGAGGACCAAGATCTTGCCATGTTATAAGGTCCGGATTATTCAGATCAATTATTCCCCTATAAAGATTTGTCCAGGCTCCAGAACCTGTATAACCTCCAACTATATATATAGTATCCTTAATTTGAGTTACACCACCCATAAAGAAGTTTAAAGGAAGACTTGTAGCGTAAGTCCATGCATTATTTTGTATATCATACCTGTAAACAGTGTTTGTTGCATTAAAACTTGCATCAAGTCCCCCAAGAACATAAACACTACCGTTCCATGCAACAGCTCCATAAGCTAATCTTGGAGATGGTAAAGCAGGAAGATTTACCCATGCATTATTCTGTATATCATAAGCCTCAAAAACAGAAAGAGCAGTTTGAGAGTTAGAATACCCACCTGCCACATATATAAAGCCATTATAATAAACACCCTGTATCCAGCCCCTCGGTGTTGGCATGGGTGCAAGGTTAGTCTCCCATGTATTATTTAAGGGATCAAACCTGTAATTATATGAAACATTTGAACCTGCTTGTCCATTTGGTGTTCCACCTATCATATAAATCCTATCGTTATCATAATCGTAAACTGTTGCATGAGTTAACCTGTCAAAATTTACACTCGGAGAAGGATAAATTGTCCAGGAACCCCATGGAGAAGCATATATTTGACCAATAACAGTATTATTTGTAGCATCCTCATCAAAATTACTTGTTGTATAGGCTTGTATAGTATATGTTCCCTCCAAGGAAAGTATAATACTTCCTGCCGAAATTGTATCCACTGCAAGAGGCAAAAGTCCCGTAATAACACTATCCTTTGTTAAAATAACATTATTTAATGGATCTCTAACTTCTATATGGGTAGCAAAATTCTCAGGGAAAAGAGTTCCAAAATTGTTAAATGTAGCCGATATCTGAACTGTATCACCAATTTGTATTAAACCTGTTGGATAAACTGAGCTTACTCCCACATCCCTTTTGGGCATAAGATAACCAAAAAACTTTAAAACTCTCCTTGCAAATTCATGTCTATCATAAGGATCTGCAATATTCTCAAAAGCAAAGGTATTAAAGAAAAGTTTGTAAGTTCCTGAGTAGGAAAGTGAATTTATATAATTATCCTGATTTACAACCTCTGGATAAGCTGAAGGATCAGGATTAATATAATCCGCAAAATCAGTCATAGCATTCCCATCTGTAGCAAACTGAAATCCACCCATAACAGGACCCACACCTATCGCATTTTGACAACCTATATCATTTGTAAAACTTGTTATGTGCATCCAGGAGACACTTGTACCAAGATTATAGAGAACATCCTGGGATGATAACCATAACCTTCCTCCAGCATTTAAGTATTTCTTAATCTCAATAGTATCCTGTCCTGTAAGTGTATAGTCCCAATCATCACCTGTGTTCCATATAACAATATCATAATTTGACATAAAAGCTGAATCAGGACCATTATTTGCACCTGCAGGAACCACAAAAGTATCATGGTCAACATTTAAAAAGGAAAGAGAATTAACAAAATAACTCTCATAGTTTGATCCCTGATCATCATCAACAAAAAGAACATTAAGCTCTAAAATTCCCTCAAGAAGGAAATTATCAAGATAAAATCCCCAGCCCCACTCGCCAGAAGGGTCTCTATAAACAAATCTGAGTTGAACAGAATCTGCTGGTAAAAAGGATGTTAGATCAAGGGTATCCCATTTTGGACCTGTATCTTGGTAATACTGAACAAGTATGTTCCATGGAGACCATGTTCCTCCTGAAAAAAACCTTGCATGGATTTCTCCAAATTCATAAGGTTGTCCTGCGTATTCCTCAAAATCGTAGGCATAAATAAACCTTAAGTTAGCAATTTTCCGTATATAATAGGAGCTTGTTGTGAGAATTTCATCACCAGGTGGTGCAGAAGAACCTGCATCATCATCTGAATAATATAAATATTTTGTTCCATAATTTGGAGGATAGAAGGGATCATTTGAAACACCAACAGTCCAGCTATATCCATCATTATTCCCATCAGTTACAGTCCATCCAGTGGGCATTGTTCCAGATTCAAAATCTTCTGAAAATATTGTAGTCCATGTCTGGAAAATCTGGTAATTTGAAGAACCTTTTACCCTTTTGTTATAAATTGGTTTTGTCCTAACAGGTATATCAAGACCCTTTTTATCAGAGGGACGGAAAAGAGATAGAGGAGAAGCTACCAGATAGGCAAAACCTATCACAAGTATTAATAACTTCTTCATAAAACCTCCTTAATTTTTAAGGGATTTGAACCCCTTTTAATTTTAAAATAAAGTTAATTTTAGCATCCATTTAAAATTTTTTCAAGTGATTTAAATCACATTTTTACTTAATATATCTGCCCTTTTCATTAAGAAATGATAACCATCTTTTATAAATTTTAAAGTAAAATTAAGGGCTTCTCTCGGTGTAATCAGGTTTCCTGGAGATATCCACAAATATTTTTTTCCCTTTGATAACTTTAAACAAAAACCCGATATTTTTCCATCCATATATACGGGTTCTGCTTCCATAAATCTTTCAGGCATTTTTTTAATTTCTCCCTCCAGTTTGTTTTTAGCAATACCTATTGTAATAATATTATAAAGCACCCCAAAATGAGAAGCAAGTCCAAGTTTAAAAGGATGTAGTATGCCCTGACCATCAATAAATAAAACTTGAGGCTTAATAGGTGATTTTTTATAAAGCTCTTCTAAAACAGGAATCTCTCTAAAAGATAAGAAAGTTGGAACATAAGGAAAACTGATTTCTTTTTCAACTATCCCCTCATAAATTATCCTTTTCTCCTTTAAATCATATATAACTATTGCTCCTCTTGCGATTTTTTCTTTATAAGAAACATCACAGGCTCCCACATACCTTATTTTTTTAAAATTAATTTTTTTTAATCTTACTTTCTTCGAAAGTTTTCTTTGAATTTCTCTTAATTTTTCAAAATCTATTATCCCCTCATTAAAATTTACCCCTTTGTATAATCATAAAAACCCTTTCCAGTTTTTCTTCCAAGTAAATTTGCTTCTACCATTTTTCTTAAAAGGGGACAGGGTCTATATTTAGGGTCTCCTAAATCCCTGTATAAAACCTCCAATATATTTAGACAAACATCAAGACCTATAAAATCTGCAAGTTCAAGAGGTCCCATTGGATGATTCATACCAAGTTTCATAACTTTATCTATCTCTTCCTTTGAAGCAACACCCTCCATTAAAGCATAAATTGCCTCATTTATCATAGGCATTAAAATCCTATTTGAAACAAATCCAGGATAATCATTCACAATAACAGGTTCTTTTCCAAGTTTTTTCGCAAGTTCAAAAATAAAATTTATTGTATCATTACTTGTTCTTATTCCCTTAACTATTTCAACGAGTTTCATAACAGGAACAGGATTGAAAAAGTGCATACCAGCGAATTTTTCCTGTCTTTCAGTTTGAGAGGCAAGAAGGGTTATTGATATTGATGAAGTGTTAGAAGTGAAAATTGCATCCTTCTTAACAATTTTATCTAATTTCCTGAAAAGTTCTTTTTTAACCTCTACATCTTCAAATACTGCTTCAACTATAAGGTCGCAATCAGAAAGATCATCAAGGGAAACTGTTTTTTTTATCCTTGAAAGGGCTTCCTTCTTTTTTCTCTCATCAATTATACCCTTTTTAATTTGCCTATCCATATTGGATGAAATCGTATTTATTGCTCTATCAAGAATCTCCATTGAAATATCCTGTAAAATAACATCAAACCCTTCTAAAGCAAAAACATGGGCTATACCATTTCCCATTGTTCCTGCACCACAGATTCCCACTTTCATAAAATCTTTAAAATTTTTTAAAAGGAATTGAACCTATTTTGCGCCCCCTCTTGTATAAATTTCAACAGGGAAAGTTTTCTTCAGCTCCTCTCGCAAAGAATCTTTAACCTTTATTATTTTTGTTAGCTGGATATACTGCCTTATATCGCTCAAAATTTCGTTTTTTGAAAGTTTAGTAGGTGAACTGCTCAAAATTTTCACAATAGCAAACCCAGGTGGATTTTGGACAGAAATTACATCAGAAACCTGTCCTTTCGGGAGATTTAAAAGAGCCTGTGCTATTTCTTTTGGAAAGGGAAGAGCTGTTTCAAGATGTAAATATCCTGCATTTACACTTGTAATATCACCGATTGCATTATATTTTGATGTAATTTCTTCAATCAGTTTAGGAGTTAAAACACCCTGCATCAATATGTTTCTTATATTCTCAGCATCTCTTAATGTATTCACAAAGAAATAAACAAACTCTATTTCCTTTAAAAAGTCATTTTCAAAACTTTTGTAAAAGGAATCAACTTTTGAATCCCTAATAATTATATTTTGAGTTTTTCTCCTGAAATACTCATCTGATAAAACCATTCTTCTTGCCCACAACAATCTTTCTTTCATCAAAGGCTCTTTATCTATTCCCTCCTTTTCAGCTGCAAGTGAAAAAATAACAAGGTCAATAACATAATTAAAAAATTCTTTTCTCTGTTCCTCTCCCATTAACTGGTAAGCAAATTGAGGCAAACCCTTTTCAAGATCATCCTGAGTAATATAAACATTACCGACCTTTGCTATCGGGGTTCCAGTTAACTTTTTTTCCTCTTTCTTTTTACAGGACAAAATAAAAGGAAGAGCTATTATTAATAATATAAAATAATTTTTCACAGGTTCTCCTTTTAAAATAGAAAGGGCTTGAACCTTTATTATAAAATTTTAATTTAAATGGAAAAAAAATATCAAAAAATTCGTGGAACAAGAGATATATATGGAGAGGAATTTGATAAATTCATCTTTATCTTTGAAAAATCAAAAAAAGTTTGTGAACTTTATGGATATAACTTCATAATAACGCCAACTTTTGAAGTTAAAGAACTCTTTGAAAAATCAACAGGTGAAACAACTGATATTGTGGAAAAAGAAATGTATGTTTTTGAAGATTTAAAAGGAAGAAAACTTGCCTTAAGACCTGAAGGAACACCCCCTGTTTTAAGAGCAATTGTTGAAGAAAATATAGAACTCCCTTCAAAATTTTCTTACTTTCTAAATATGTTCAGATACGAAAAACCCCAGAAGGGAAGATACAGGGAATTTTATCAACTGGGTGCTGAAGCTGTAGGTTTCAAAGAACCTTACATTGATCTTGAAATTTTAATTCTTGCTGAAGATATTTTAAAGGAAATAAATATCAAGGATTATGTATTTGAAATAAACTCTGTTGGCTGCCTGGAAGATAGAAAAAAATATTCAGAATATTTAAAAGAAGAATTAAAAGAAAAAATAAAGAATTTCTGTTCAAACTGTCAGCAGAGATATGAGAGAAATCCTTTCAGAATATTAGATTGTAAAATAGATAGGGAAAAAATAAAATTTTTAAAGCCTTTAAAAAATTTTTTATGCAATGAATGTTTAAATCACCATGAAAAACTTTTAAATTTACTCTTAAAAGAAAATTTTAATTTCATAGAAAATCCGTTTATTGTAAGAGGTCTTGATTATTATACAAAAACAGCTTTTGAAATTATTTCTAAAAAATTAGGAGCCCAAAATGCTCTTGGAGGTGGTGGTAGATACGATTATTTAATGAAAATAATAGGAGGAATAGATACACCTGGTATTGGTTTTGCCTTTGGTGTTGAAAGATTAATGATTGCAATGGAAAATTATGAAAAAAAAGAAAAAAATCTTATCTATGTAGTTTATGTTTCTGAAAAGGAGAAAGAAGAAGCAATAAAATGGGTTAGAAAATTAAGGGAAAGGGGGATTTATTCTGATATGGAATGGGATACAAAGAGTTTAAAATCCCAGTTAAGAAAAGCAGATAAGAGAAAGGCAAAGTGGGCACTTATTATTGGAGAAGAGGAATTAAGAAAAAATATTTTTCGTTTAAAAAATATGATAAAAGGAGAAGAAATTCTATCACAAAATCCTTTTGAAATTTTTGAAAAAGAAATAAACTCTACTTCCCTTCAGAAAAATAATTAATAACACTCTGTGCTACTGAATAAGCACCTTCTTTAATTTTTTCTTCAGACTCAGTGAAGGTTATTGTATTTTCAAAAACCTTCTCTCCCTTAATGTTATAAATGTAAAAATTAACTTCAATTTCAGTACTTCCCTTTTTCTTCAATTCTCCATATAAAGCATAATCAACTCCAAGTTGTGTTATTACAAAGGGTATCTGGGCTTCAGGTAAAGTGTTTCTATCGTAACCTATTGATTTTATACTATTCTCAGAGACATTACTTCCTGTAACATCAAATTTAGGTGATTTTCTAATACCCTTTTCAAGTTCATTCATAAAAATATTTGGATAAATAGAACCTACCAGTTCTCCAGAAAGTTTAAAGGGGAAAATAGAGACTCTCAATCTCCTTATTATCCCTGTTTCTGCTATCTCTTTACCCTTATATTCCATATTTAACCTTTCAAGAACCCTATCTGTTAAATCTATAACATCCTTTGCATAGAGAATATCATCCTTTGAAGAATCAAAAATAATATCAACATTTTCCTCTTGTGCTATTTCTCTAATCACCTTTCTAATCTTTTCTGTTATGGGCTGTATTCTTTCTTTCGTCTTCTGCTCTAACCTTCCATCTTTTCCCCAGATTTCCTTTATAAAATTCTGATATTCTCTTTTTAAATTTTCTAAATCCTTTTCTCTTTTTAACCTTGCTTCAGGAGAAAGTCCTGGTTTTTCGCCTTCATATAGCCTCTGCAAAGAATCTATTTTTGCTCTTTTTTTATTCAATTCACCTTCCCATTCCTTTACAAGTCTTTCAATATCACCTTTTGCTTCCTTCATTCCTTCGTAGTTTTCAGTGATTCTTTTTAAATCAACTATGCCTATTTTTGTTTCAAGAGCAAAAAGAAAAACAGGGAAAAAAACAAATAAAAAAAAATTTTTTACCATAAGGGGAAGCCAAGAATAAAATGAGGTATAAAACCTTTCTCAGTTTTATCAAGTCCGTAACCAAGGTCAACACCCACTATTCCCAGCATGGGAATTTCCATTCTAACTCCCACTCCAAATCCCCTTTTTAATCTCACTGATTTTCCCTCTAAAAATCTCTTAAATTCCTTTTCCATATAATAAGGAGTAATCCATCCATTCCCCATATCAAAAAACAGAGTAAAATAAAGTTGTTCTGCAATAACAAATCTAAGTTCAAAATTAAAGGCATAAGCAGCCTGACCCCCAATTACAACACCTTGAGATCTATAACCAATAGACCTTTCATCATAACCCCTTATAACAAAATCCGTAAAGGCAACGCCTCCTGGTCTAAAATACTCATAAACTGGAATTGGCTTTGATTTACTATATGGATACATTACACCTAATTTAAGATTAAAGGTAGGAACAACTCTTTCTTTGAAAAAAGGTTTATAATAGGAAATGCTATATATATGCCTGTGAAAGTGTTCATCTCCAAGGAATATTCCACCGGATAAAGTTAATCTGTATTCTGACCTTAAACCTTTCCTTGTATTAAACTTTCTATCCCTTGAATCATAATAAATTGCATTTATTGTTCTTGAAACAATTTTTGGCCATTTTTCTTTCCTTAAATCAAAAATTCCCTGAGGATTGTAATTAGGATAAAAATCAAATACCTTAGTTCTATCAAACTCATACCTTGAACTTGTCCATATATATTCATTTAAATCATAGGGTCTTGCAAAGGAAAATGAAAAACCTGTTCTTTGAATAGAATACTCATAAGGGAAAACATCAATGTAGTGGTGAACATCAAAACCAAATAGGTAATGTCTTTGAAACATCCATGGCTCTGTAAAATCAAATCTTATATTCTGTCTATAAGGTCCAAGTTCAAGGGATAATGAAACCTGCTGACCTCTCCCAAAAAGATTATTTTCAGAAACCGATAAAAGTAAGGAACCCTTTTGAGTTTGTGACCAGGAACCACCTGCCTGAAGTGTTCCTGTTGGTTTATCCTTTACTTTAAAAATTAAATCCACATTCTGAGAATCCTCAAGAATTTTAAAGGAGAAATCAACTTTTTCAAAAAAATTCAAAAAATAAAGATCCCTTAAACTTTTTATTACCTTTTGTCTGTTGAATTTATCACCAGGGAAAATATCAAGTTCCCTTCTTATAACATATTCTCTTGTTCTCTCATTCCCTTCAATTTCTATTTTTCTAACAAAACAAGGGGGTCCTTCTTTTATATGAAAAATAACATCTATAGTATCCTTTTCTTCACTTTTTCTTTTTTCTTCTGGAATTACTTTAATGAGTAAAAAACCTGAATCTGCATATATACCCTGAATTTCCTGAACAGATTCCATAAATTTTTTAAAGGAAAAAACACTTCCCCTTTTTAATTTAAGTTTTTTTGAAAGAGTTTTATCATCAAAGAATTTATTACCTTCAAAGCTGTGTTTTCCAAAATAATATTTTTTACCCTCTGTAACAAAAATTTTTATGAAAAGCCATAAACCTTCAGGATTAATTTTATAAGAGTCAACCTTTGCATCAAGAAATCCTTTATTTTTATAAAATTCCTCTATTTTAGGCAGGTCTTCTTCAAAGTATTCTTCCCTGAATACAGCCTTCCTATACCAGGTTTTTTCCCTGTTTCTTAAAAGAATCTCAAGTTTTTTATCACTAAAACTTCTGTTACCCACAATATCAATTTCCTTTATCCTTGCTTTTTCTCCTTCATGTATTTTAAATAAAACATCAACAAAAAGTGGTCTTTCAGTTTCTATAATTTCTGTTTCCACTTTTGTTCCTGAGAATCCCTTTTCCCTGTATAATGAAATTATCTTATTTTCATAATCCTTAAGGTCACTACCTGTTAAAGGTGTGCCCTTTATAAGATTTATCTTTTCTATTATTTCCTTTTCCTTAACCTTTCTTGTTCCTTCAATTTTAATACCTGAAACCCTCGGATTTTCCTCAACTTTTATTAAAACTTCTACCTCCTTTTCTTTTTCATCCTTTAAAATTTCAATAGAAACCTTTTTGAAATTCTTTGTATTATAAAGATTTTTAATAGCAGTTTTAATATCCTCTTCTTTTAAAGGGTTACCCTTTTTTAGTCCTGATGAACTTATTATAAATTCAGAAGAAACATTAATATTACCCTCTATCTTAATATCGGCAATGATTCTTTCCTGTGTTATAAGCAATAAAAATAAAAGAAAATTCATATAAATTTAGTTAACCTTTTCTACATGCGCTCCTTCAAGTTTTCTAAAAACTATCTTCTCATCCTTAACATCAACTTCCACTTCATCTCCTTCTTCAAAAACTCCTTTTAAAATTTCTTCTGAAAGTGGATCTTCAATATGAGCTCTTATGACTCTTTTTAAGGGTCTTGCACCAAAATCAGGATCAAAACCTTTTTCTGTTATGAATTGAATGGCTTTTTCTGTAAACACAACTTTTATCTTTCTATCAGAAAACACTCTTTGAGCAAGTTCATTTAATAAAATTTCAGAAATTTTAATTGACTCTTCTTTTGTAAGAGGTTTGAAAACTATTATTTCATCAATTCTGTTCAAAAATTCAGGTGGTAAAAGTTCTTTTACTTCTGCCATCAAAAAGTTCTTCATTGCTTCAAAATCATATTCGCCTTCTTCGCCCTTGTGGAAACCGAGCCCATGATGGGATTTTAAAAATTTTGTGCCTATATTACTTGTTAAAATTATAACCGTGTTTTTAAAATTAACCTTTCTACCAAAACTATCTGTTAGAATACCATCTTCAAGTATCTGTAAAAGAATATTGAAAACATCTGGATGAGCCTTTTCAAATTCATCAAAAAGAACAACAGAATAGGGCTTTCTTCTAACTTTTTCGGTTAGCTGACCACCCTCTTCATAACCCACATAACCAGGTGGAGCCCCTATGAGCTTTGAAACATTAAATTTTTCCATATATTCTGACATATCAATTCTTATTAAGGCATTTTCATCACCAAATAAAAACTCAGCCAGAACCTTTGCAAGATGTGTTTTACCAACTCCTGTTGGGCCAAGGAAAATAAAGGAACCGATAGGTCTCCTCGGATCTTTAATACCTGCTCTTGACCTTCTAATTGCCCTTGAAATAAGCTCAATAGCTGCATCCTGACCGATTACTTTCTTTCTAAGTTCTTCCTCCATTCTTAAAAGCCTCATTTGTTCTTCCTCTTCTATCCTTGTAAGTGGTATACCAGTCCACCTGGAAACAACATAAGCTATGTCCTCTTCTGTTACTTTAGGTCTTTCTCTTTTTAACTTGAGTTCCTCTTTTCTGCTTTCAATAAGTTGGGTTAATCTCATTATTTCATCCCTTATTCTTGCAGCTCTTTCATACATCTGTTCCATAACTGCTCTATTTTTCTCCTCCTTTAATTTTTCTATTTCTTTCTTATACCTTTCAATAACTTCGTCTTGAAATCCTGACATAAGTTTAACCCTTGCTCCTGCTTCATCGATAACATCAATAGCCTTATCCGGCAAATATCTGTCAGATATGTACCTATCAGCATACCTTGCAGCTGCATCAATTGCTTCATCGGTATATATAACTCCGTGATAGTTCTCATACTTTTCCTTCAAACCCTTTAAAATTTTTATAGTCTCATCAACAGTTGGTGGATCAACTATAATTGGCTGAAATCTTCTTTCAAGTGCGCCATCTTTTTCTATATATTTTCTATATTCTTCCATTGTGGTAGCACCAATACACTGGATTTCACCTCTTGCAAGAGCCGGCTTCAAAATATTCGATGCATCAATAGCACCTTCAGCTGCTCCTGCACCAACAAGGGTATGAAGCTCATCTATAAATAAAATTATGTTTTTACTCATAATTACTTCACTCAAAATAGCCTTTAATCTCTCTTCAAATTGACCCCTATATTTAGTTCCAGCAACAATTGCAGCAAGATCAAGAGCCAAAATTCTTTTATCCTTCAAAGAATCAGGCACTTCACCTTTAACTATCTTCTGGGCAAGACCTTCAACAATAGCTGTTTTACCAACACCTGGTTCTCCTATAAGAACAGGGTTATTTTTCTTTCTTCGTGAAAGTATCTGCATAACCCTTTCAATCTCTACTTCTCTTCCTATAACAGGATCAAGTTTATTCTGTTTTGCAAGTAAAGTAAGATCAGTTGCAAATTGTTCAATAAGTTTTGTTTTCTTAAATCCCATAGATTGGCTCATTTTCTGTTCAGGTTGAGGTTCTTCAAGGCTGGATAAAAGCCTTAAAGTTTCTTCAACAACAAGGTCAAAATCAAGACCAAATTGGGAAAGTATTTTTGCCCCCAAACCTCTTTTTTCTCTCATTATACCAATAAGTAAATGTTCTGAACCAATATGTGTATGTCCAAGTTTTCTTGCTTCTTCAGCTGCATATTGAATAGCTCTTCTTAAACTTGCACTCATAGGTAAATCCTGCATTGGAGTCACATAATTTCCAGGAGGATGTGCTGCTTCAATTCTTTCTCTCAAAAGGTCAAAATCAACACCAAGGTTTGAAAGAACCATGGCTGCTACTGAATCTGTCATACGGGTTAGAGCAAGTAAAAGGTGTTCTGTTCCTACTTCAGAATGGGCTAATCTTATAGCTTCATCCTTTGCAATTTGAAAAGCTTTTTTAGCCCTCTGTGTAAACTTATCAAAATAAGATTCTCCTAACAAAATTTACCTCCTTTTAAAGGTTTAATTTATCAACAAATTCTCCTATAAAGGGAATTTGTAGTTTTTTTCCAGTTAAAGCACCATAAATTCCTATAATAATTAAAACAGCTATACAAAGTATATAAAAGGCAAAAAAGAAATTGATAAAAATATAACGAACTACAGGAATTGAACCAACAAGAAGATAAAGGGCAAAAAAGAATAAAAGCCCTATAAATTCAATAACAAAAATTAAAAACCCTTGCTTTGCATGAAAATGAACAAAATCACCTGCCTCATTATCAAAAAGGGGAATAAAATTTAAAAAGGGTATATAAGAAAAGGAAGCATAAATATGTCTTTCATTTCCGATATTTTTTTTCATTTCCTTTAATTCTGTATTTTCATTCATAGTATTCCCAATTACAATTCTAAAACACCTTTAAGAAAACTTTCAAATCTAACAAAGTCAGCTTTAAATTCCTCTGAAATTTCATCTTTAAATTCATTAAGAATTTCATAGGCTTCCTTATATAATTCCTTATCAATAAGCAATTTAACAAATCTATAAGCAAAGTAGCTCTTAAAGGTTTTATAAGGGGTTTTTCTTATAGCCTCTTTTAATCTTTTTTTACCTCCTTCAATATTACCCATATTAAAATCTATAATTGCAAGAGCTTCATTTGCTGATGCCTCAAGAAGTGGGTCATTGGGTTTTTTTGAAAGATAACTTTCATATCTTGTCTTTGCTGTTACATAATCTTCCTGCAAAAATGCAAAATTAGCAAGATAAAAAATTGCCTTTTTTCCTTCAGGTGAATTAGGAAATCTTATTGAAATATCCTGAAAAATCTGAATTGCCTCATTCATCCTTTGTGCTTGCATTAGTGATACCGCCTGAAACCACATCTGCCTTGCTATTGGAAAATCCTCTACCTCTCCTGTTCTTAATATAAAAATTAAAAAGATTACTGCTATTATTAACAAAATAGAACCAATATACTCCCTCGGTTTTTCTTTAAACTTTTCGTAAATATTATTAACAAATTCTATAAAGGGGTCCTTCTTTAATTCCTTTTTTGTCAATTTTTTCTTCTTTTTTATTTTCATGTTCTTAATTATAACTCTTACTTTTAAATTATTCAAGTGTTATCATAAAATAAAATTATGAAAGGTTTAAAAGAAATTTTAAAAGAAATAAATATAAATTCTAAAAAATACTACATTTTTTCTCTTAAAAAAGCATCAAAAAAATTTGGAATAGATATCCAGAAACTCCCCTTTTCTATCAGAATACTCCTTGAAAACATATTGAGAAATTATGAAAAAAATACCAATTTAGATAAATTATTAGATATTTTCAGAAATTGGGACGGGAAAATAAAGGAAAAAATAGAAATACCTTTTTATCCTTCAAGAGTTATATTACAAGATTTTACAGGTGTTCCAGCAATAGTTGATCTTGCCTCAATGAGAAATGCAATGAAAAGATTAGGAGGGGATCCGAAAAAAGTAAATCCTAAAATTCCTTCTCACCTTGTAATTGATCACTCAGTTCAAGTTGATTATTTCGGAACAAAATTTGCTCTAAATTTAAATATTGAAAAAGAATTTGAAAGGAACAAAGAGAGATATAAACTTTTAAAATGGGCTCAGAATTCTTTTGAAAATTTAAAAGTTATTCCTCCTGGAAAGGGAATTATTCACCAGGTTAACCTTGAATACCTTTCAGAAGTTGTAAGTGTAAGAAAATATCAAAATAAAAAAATTCTTATTCCTGATACCCTAATTGGAACAGATTCTCATACAACAATGATAAATGGGATAGGTGTTCTTGGATGGGGTGTTGGTGGAATTGAAGCTGAAGCTTGTATGCTGGGTGAACCTATATATATGGTTTTCCCTGAAGTGATTGGAGTTAGGTTAAAGGGAAAACTTAAGGAAGGAGTAACTCCAACAGACCTTGTTCTATATATAACCCAAAAACTCAGGGAGAAAAAAGTAGTTGATAAATTTGTTGAGTATTTTGGAGAGGCGCTAAAAACTTTAACAGTTCAGGATAGAGCAACAATTTCAAATATGAGTCCTGAATATGGAGCCACAATAGGATTTTTCCCTGTTGATGAAAAAACCCTCATCTATCTATATGAAACAGGAAGAGATGAAAAAATTATTGAAAGAGTTAAAAGATACACAAAAGAGAATCTTTTATTTTATACATATAAAGAAGAACCAATTTATACTGATCTAATTGAAATAAATTTAGAAGATGTTCTTCCTTCAGTATCCGGACCTAAAAGACCCCAGGATAGAATAAACCTTTTTGAATTAAAAAATAAAGTAAAAGAATACCTTGAAAAAGATTATAAGGTAAAAGTTCCTGAAGAATGTGTTTCTCGACTTGAATCAGAAGGAGGACCTCATCCACAGGTAAGAGGTGAAGAATTGAGAGTTTATGAAATTAAAAAGGAAAACATACATTTTGAAATTAAGGATGGTTCAATTGTAATTGCAGCAATAACAAGTTGCACAAATACAAGTAACCCCTTTGTTTTATTTTCAGCAGGAATCCTTGCTAAAAAAGCAGTTGAAAGGGGACTTAAAGTTAAACCATATGTTAAAACTTCCTTTGCACCAGGTTCCTTAGTAGTAAAAGAATACCTTGAAAAAGCAGGACTTTTAACTTATCTTGAAGCCCTTGGTTTCTTTATAGCAGGTTACGGTTGCACTACATGTATAGGAAATTCAGGACCCCTTGTTCCAGGTGTTGAAAGGATAATAAAAGAGAAAAATCTTATCGTTGCCTCAGTTTTATCAGGAAATAGAAACTTTGAGGCAAGAGTCCATCCTCTTGTTAAAATGAATTTTTTAGCAAGTCCTCCTCTTGTTGTTGCTTTTGCTATAAAGGGTGATATCCTTTTCAATCCTTATGAAGAGCCAGTAGGACTTGATCCAAATGATAACCCTGTATATTTAAAAGATATATGGCCTTCAGAGGAAGAGGTATTTGATTATATGAAAAAGTTCCTTTCAAGAGAACACTATAAGAAAGTTTATTCTGAAATTTATAAGGGGAATGAATTGTGGGAGAAACTGGAATCACCCAAGGGAACCCTTTTTGAATTTGAAGAAGATTCAACTTATATAAGAGAAGCTCCATTTTTTGAAGATTTTAAACCCACCCCTTCTCCAATTAAAGATATTAAAAATGCGAGAGTTTTATTACTGCTCGGTGATTCAATAACAACAGACCATATTTCTCCTGCTGGCAAGATTCCAGAGGATTCCCCTGCTGGTAAATATTTGATTTCAAAGGGTTTAAAACGAGAAGAATTTAATACATTTGGAGCAAGGAGAGGTAATCATGAAGTTATGATAAGGGGAACATTTGGAAATGTCAGGTTAAAAAATAAACTGATTCCAGACAGAGAGGGATTCTGGACTATAAAATTTCCCGAGAGAGAAGTTTTAACAATTTATGATGCTGCAATGAAATATATGGAAGAAGGGGTGCCTCTTATTGTGATTGCTGGAAAAGAATATGGAAGTGGTTCTTCAAGAGACTGGGCAGCAAAGGGAACAAAGCTTCTTTCAATTAAGGCAATAATAGCAGAAAGTTTTGAAAGGATTCATAGGCAGAATCTAATTCAGATGGGAGTTATTCCAATACAGTTTGAAGAAGGACAAAATGCTTCCACACTGAACTTAACAGGTGAAGAAATCTACTTTATAGAAGGTCTTGAAGAGGATTTGAGACCAAACAAAAAGGTAAAAATAAAAGCTAAAAGGGATGATATGGAAATAGTTTTTAATGGAATTTTGAGAATTGATACATGGAAAGAAATTGAATATTTAAAATATGGCGGAATACTCCCTTATGTTTTAAAGAATTTTCTTAAAGGGAATGAATGAGTATATAAGTTTTTTAATCTTTTTATTTTTTGTTTTTTTTACATTTTTTCTTGTAGAACTTTTTTCTTCAACAGTTAAAAATAAAATTTTAGGATATAAAGAAATATCTGAGGGAAAACTTGAACCCTATGAATCAGGAATGTTATATAAAGATTCGCCCTATAAAAGGTATGGTGTAAGAGTTTTCCCCTTTTTGCTTTTATTTTTACTTTTTGATATAGAGGCAGCCCTTTTATTTCCTTTTATATTTGAAGCAAAAAAATTTGGAATTTTTGCCACAATAGAATTAATTTTGTTTCTTTTTATTCTTTTTATAGGATATTTTTATATACTTAGAAAAAGGGGGCTTGATTTATAAGTAAGGGCTGGGAGACAAAGCATTCTATCACCGCCATATTGCCAGAGTGAACGGGACAAAGTGAATAACACAATTCTGTCCATAATATTCCATCACCACCACAAGGGGGTTTAAGATTTTCACTTATAAACAAAGATAACTATATGGGGCATTCTGTTACCAGCATACGGGTCTCCAAAGGGCTGATTTATAAGAAAGAGCTATGAGTTAAAATGCTTATTTTTGAGGCAACTTTTTCAGCAAGTTTTTTAAAGGCATCCTTTGATGGAGAATCAGGAGTTAAATCATAATAGGGCTCACCTTTTTCAGAGTATTCAGAAATTAAAGGGTCAAATGGAATTTTTATATAATCTTCAAGACCAAATTCACTTGAAAGAATCTCTCCACCCTTTCCGCTGAAAAGTTTTGTCATTTTACCGCAATGAGGGCATATAAACTCACTCATATTTTCAACAACCGCAAGTATAGGAACATTCATTTTTTTAAGAAAATTACCTGCTCTCCGGACATCAGAAACAGAGACATCCTGTGGCGTTGTAACAAGAACAGCACCTGAGAGTTCAACAAGTTGAGTTATTGAAATTAAAGGGTCTCCGGTTCCAGGAGGTAAATCCACTATTAAATAATCAAGTTCACCCCATTCAAGGTCAAAGAGCATCTGTCTGTAGGCAGTATGAACTATTGGTCCTCTCCATACAACAGCTTGATCCGGATTTGTCATAAAACCTATTGAAATTATTGGAATTCCATGATAAAGTGGAGGAACAATTTTATCTTCTTCATTTACAAGGGGAGGGGCTTTTGTTTTTCCCATAATTGAAAGGGTTGGGCCATAAACATCTCCATCAAGTAAACCGGTTCTTGCACCTAAACTTTTAAGAGCAAGAGCAAGGTTAATTGAAACAGTAGATTTTCCAACCCCACCTTTTCCACTTACGATACTTACAATATGTTTTATACCTTTAACTTTTCTATCAGTTTGAATTCTTTTAGAAACAACATTTGCATCCATTGTAACAATTACATTTTCAACCCAAGGAAGTTTTCGCACAGCTTCTTCAGCTTCTTTTTTTAATTTATCTCTTATAGGACAGGCTGGTGTTGTGAGGGTGAATTTAAAAGAAACAGTGCTATCACATACCTTAATATCGCTTATCATATTTAAAGAAACAATATCCCTACCCAATTCTGGGTCAATAACCTTTTTTAAAGCTTCTAAAATTTCTTTAATTTTCTCTTCCATTTTTTTCTCCTTTTAAAAGAATAATTTAATTTGAAAACAACAGAAAAATCAAATTCTTTTAAAACACATAACATCATAAAAGTGGTATTTCTTGGATTCAAAAAAATCACAAGAGGTGCTCTTTTCCAGAATATTCATAATTTATCCATAACTTTTTGAATTCTTAACATTTAAATCTTCTGGGAGAATTAATCTTACTTTATTCAATATTTAAAACTTTTACAGAGTCTGTGTAATTTCTCATTTTAACTATTTCGCTATATTCTTTTTAAGAATTCTATTTTCAATCAAATTCCTCTTTGGAAGGAATCTTAGAGTTTTGAAAAGGTTCATAGATTGAAAAAATTAGAGCGAACCATAAAAAAATCCATGATAAGGCAAAGATAAAATTTAAAGCTAAAAGGAAAAGAATAAAGAAAATCGGAAAAATGATAAAGACCCACGGATTTATTTTGAAATTTTTTTGAAAAAAATCAAAAAGTGAAATCGGATATTGAATTTTTCCGCAAAAATTGCATATTACACTGCTTTCAAATACTTCATTTTTACAGAACTTACAGATCTTTTTATTTTTCTCTTTTTCCAGATTAATAAAAACTTCTAAATTCTTCATCTCTATATTCAATTTTTCTTTAAATAAATCCTCATTTGTATTTTTAAGAATATTTTCCATTACCTTTTTTGCCTTTTCATATTCCCCCATTCTCAAATAATTTTCTATAAGTTTTTTTAATGCTACATAATTATTAGAAAAAGACAGAATTTTTTCCTTTTTAAAATAATACGAAAGAGAGTTTTTAAATTTAACATAACTTAAAAAAATTCTTGCTCCTTTTTTAATAAGTATAATAGAAGAAATAATAAAGCCAATAAGAATACCTATATCTAAAGCATCGGAAGGAGAAAAGATCATGTTGCTGATAAAAATACTTACAATCAAAGAGAGAAAAATAAATAAAATTAGAATTAAAAATTTAAGAAGGACCCCTTTTTCGATAAATTTTTGGATCAAGTATAAGAAAGAAAAAATTAAAAAAATAAATAAAATCGGAAAATAAGTAACTATAAAGAAAATTATCACAATTATATTATAAGGGGTTTATATTATTTTTCCATTTCGGGTGTTGTAGAATACCATAACATTTTAAGAGTGGTTAGGATTATTAATATATGTTTTTAAAAAATAAAAGTGAATTTTTGCGCACCCTAAAGGGTGCGGCTACCATTAAATTATAGAAACTTTGTTTTTTTGGAAAATTAAGGGTGAAGATAATATGAGGGATAATAGAAACAATATTCTAAAAAACTTGTTAATTTATACCTTAAAAGGTGTAGATTTCCACCTAAAGATTTTATAAAAATGGTAGGCGCAGGCTTTAGCCTGCGAATTTTTACCTTTCCCCATTATCTAATATCTCTTTAAAATTTTTCAAATAGTAGTTGAATTAATCAGGCTGAATAATCTCGTTTAAATTCCACTCAATTAAATGCTCGTAGAAAAGTCTATTAAATCTTTCTACAAAAGCATTAATCTGAGAATCTTCAAGTAATTCTTCAAATTCTCAATTTTTCTTTTTCCTCTTTTCCCTTATTACCACTTTGCTGGTTTTTGCATAAAAAGAAATTTTTGCTTTTGGATTTATAATTTCATCTCTATCTTTAAGATATCTTGTTTTTTTGCAATAGTAGAAGCGGAAATTGGCTTTATTCCTTTATTTTTACAAAATTCATCTAATTCTTTTTTCAAAGGAATTTGTCCAAGTAGCGGAATTTCCCATCTCCTTTTCTTTATATATTCAATAACTTCAGGATAAAGAATCCTTTTGTTTTCTCCTTATCGGTGCCCTTGATTCAGGAATAAGAGCAGAAATATGATAATTATAACATAACATTTTAAATTCTTTCGGTCTCATAAAATAATTTTAAAGTATTTCTCTATCTTTATTCAATAATTCTATTATCTCTTTAAAATTTTTCAGTTAAAGGAATAAATTAAACCTCAATAAAATCTTCTCTGATAAATCTTTTAAACCAGTCTTCATATTGAGATTCGGTAATTAAATGAAGTTGAAAGGGAGTGAAAAGTCCAATACGGGATTTTATCATTGTTCTTATTAGACGGTTATCCTCCCAATTTTCCGATAAATTTTCTGAAATAATTAAAACATCAATATCACTGGCTGGTGTCCATTTACCTTTTACAACCGAACCAAATACTAAAACTTTAACCGAACCTAAAAGTTCTTCGCTGATTTTTTTAATTTTTTTACAGTATTCTACATAATTTTCAAAATATTTTCTTTTCTCTTCCCAGATTTCTTTATCAATATCAACTAATGTTTTCATGGCTCAAAAAATTTTTCTTTGGTTATCTTTTCAGTTAATTTGATAAATTTTTCACATTCATTTATTAATTTTTCTGTTAAACTTTTACTAAATTTCTTAGGATAATAACGGGAAACAAAATAAGCATCACTTAAATCATCAAGAAATAACTCATTTTCTTTTAAATACTCAAGGATTTCTGAACTATCATAAGCCTTAGAAAGTTCTTTAATTAATTCTACTAAATAATGAATCTGTGGCCAGTTTCCCAATCTTTTGCCAATTAAATATTTCAACCATAATTGCAAAGATTGCTCCAAACTAAAAGCACATAGATTGTATCTTTCCTTTTGAAATAGATCCAAAGCATTTTCCCAGAACTCTTTCGCTCTTTCCTTTAAAAAATCAATTTTCCCCATAACTTTTAACCCTTCCTTTCGCAAATATTTGATTTATATAGGGATAGATTACTCCACTATCAAAAGTAATAAAAACCTCTCTATCTCTTTCGAAATTAAAAGGTTTTATCTTTTTTTGGCTTACACCCATAACTTTATATTATATTTTATAAAATTCTCATTTTTCTTTAATTCAAATCCAGTTATTAGTGTTTTTTAATTTCGGTTGAATAAATCTCAAGAAGCCAATAAAAATTAATAATAAATTTTAAAGAGACTTTAAAACAATAAACTCACGAATTAGTGTAGCAAAAATAGTTCCTGAAATAAGGGGATTTCCTCTTAAAGGATTAAATTCAACAAAATCAGCAGAAACTATGTAATTTTTTATTCTATTTAAAATTTCCATAACTTCCTCAAAACTCAAACCACCTGGAACAGGATTTGTAACAGAAGAAAAAAATTCAGGTTTAAAAACATCTAAATCAAAGGAAAGATAAAAGTTTCCTTTAAGTTCTAAAAGTTCCTCCTTTTTTAAAATCTTAAAGGGGGTTTCAGGAAAATTTTCCCTTATTCCATATAAAAATACTTCATCTTCCCTAATAACTCTTTCCTCATAAAGCCTTTTTAACCAGGTAGCATGATTCAGTTTAGAATCCATAAATAAATCCCTGAAATCAGTATGAGCATCAAAAATAAGTAATTTAACATCAGGATATATATTTTTAACTGACTTAAAGATAGGATAACTTATAGTATGATCACCACCTATAAATAAAACCATTTTACCACTTTCTAATATTTCACTGGATTCCCTTTCTATCAAATCAATCGCTTCAATAAATTCAATTCCAAAACAGGAAATATCCCCCTTATCTTCAAAATCCTCACATTCCTTATTAAAATAAAAACTTTTTGTTTCTATATACTCTGAACAGTATCTTAAAAAATAAGGTGAAAGGGCACATCCACCTGAAGGTGATATAAATTCAAAGGGAACACCCTTAATTAAAATTTTAGCATTCTTTTTATCCTTACCAAAAAATTTCATCCACTTTCATATAATAATTCATAGATACTAAATTCATTCTGTTTTAAAAAAAATTCTGAAGGTGGCGAATCCTTATGAGCCTCCTTAAAATCCTCTGAATTAACCCAGTTTAAAAAATCTTCTTTTGTTTCCCAGTATGTAACTACAAGATAATCATTCCCTTCAAGAGGTTTTAAAACTTCCATTTTTCTAAAACCCTTCTTTTTCTCCACAAGTCTCTTTCTTCTCTTAAACCTTTCTTCCCATTCCTTCTTGAATTCATCCTTAACAAAAATTCTATTTATGGCTATAAACATAAAAACCTCCTTTTTAAATCTATTAATGAGCACAAATTCCACCATATAAACCTGTTATCATTACAAGTATTACAACTATAACTCCAAAAAATATCTTTATTATTTTTGGTATTTTTAAAAAGGAAAGAAAAAGAAATATCCATATAGAAATTATCGTAAATATTCCAAACTGCTCATGTAATTCAACAAGATACTCTTTCTCCTTTCCTTCAAAAAACTCACTTTGTGCCTCACCAGTGAAATAAACAGGAATTGTAAAGGCTGCTGCTAATATGAGCAAAAATCGCGCCTCTTTCTCATTACCTGGAAATAGAAAAAAGAGGAAAGCTAAAAGGGAAAGAACTATTGGAAAATGAATTAATTTGTTATGAAGATGGGAAAATAGAATATCCTTTATAGGCGGCAAAACAAACTTTTCCTCAATTTTTTCTTCACCTTCTTGACCTTCCTCTTGAGGTGAAACAATTTCCTCTTTTTCAACTCCTTTTTCTTCATGCTTCTCATGTGAAAAAAGCGGAGTTGAAGTTAAAAATAAAATAAAGAAAAAAATTAAAAATTTTTTCATAAGGATAATATAATATTAATCTTAAATTAATTTCAAATTTTTAATAAATAAAAATCAAACAACAACCTTTTCCCTAAATACTCCATACCTTACTTTCAGAGTATCAATTATTTCTCCTTCAGTAGCATATCTTTTAACACATTCAATAATATAAGGCATCAAATTGAGACCTCTATCAGCTGCTTTTCCAAGTTCATTAAGGGCATTTTGAGTCGCTATATTATCCCTTTCAGATTTTACTTTATGCAAAAATTCAATCTGCTTTTTCTCAAGTTCAGGATCCATTTTAAAAGGTGGAACTTCTATTTTTTCTTCAGGGTCAACATACTTATTAACCCCAACAATAATATATTCCTGTGATTCAACTCTCTTTTGAAATTCATAAGCAGCATTTGCTATTTCCCTTTTAAAAAATCCTTCCCCTATGCCTTTTAAAACACCATCAAGGAAAGAACCATTACCCATTTTTAAAATCTCATCAAAATACTTATAAGCCTCCTCCTCCATCTTATTTGTAAGTGATTCCACAAAATAACTTCCAGCTAAGGGGTCAATCGTATTTATAACACCACTTTCATAAGCTATAACCTGCTGGGTTCTCACTGCAATAACAGCAGGTAATTCTGCCGGTAACTGTAAGGCTTCATCATAAGAATTTGTGTGGAGACTCTGAGTCCCTCCTAAAACTGCTGAGAGAGCCTCAATTGTTGTCCTAATTATATTAACAAGAGGTTGCTGAGCCTGTAAGGAGCATCCTGCGGTCTGGGTATGAAACCTTAACATCATTGACCTTGGATCTTTTGCCTTGTATCTTTCTTTCATTTCCCTTGCCCATATTCTCCTTGCAGCTCTATATTTTGCAATTTCTTCAAAGAAATCCATATGGGCATTAAAGAAAAAGGATAACCTGCTTGCAAAATCATCAACATTTAAACCTCTCCTTATTCCTGCCTCAACATAGGCAAAACCATCTGCAAGGGTAAAGGCAAGCTCTTGAACTGCTGTTGAACCAGCCTCTCTTATATGATAACCTGATATGGAAATTGTATTAAACTTTGGAAGATGATCCTTTGCAAATTCAAAAATATCAGTAATTATCTTTATGGAAGGTTCAGGTGGAAAAATCCACTCATTCTGAGCGTGATACTCCTTTAATATATCATTCTGAATTGTTCCTCTTAACTTATGGGAAGGCACACCCTGTTTTTCTCCGACAGCAATATACATTGCAAGAATAATTGCTGCCGGTGAATTGATTGTAAAGGAAGTGGAAACCTTATCAAGGGGAATACCATCAAAAAGAATTTCAAAATCTTTAAGAGTATCAACAGCAACACCCTCTCTTCCCACTTCACCCTGTGCCATTGGATGGTCTGAATCATAACCCATAAGAGTTGGCATATCAAAGGCTGTTGAGAGACCTGTTTGACCGTGTTTTAAAAGAAACTTAAACCTTTCATTTGTATCCTTTGCTGTTCCAAAACCTGAAAATTGTCTGATTGTCCATAACTTACCTCTATACATATTTCCATAAACTCCTCTTGTGAAGGGATATTGACCAGGAAAACCAAGGTCTCTCAAATAATCAAGATCTTCAACATCAAGAGGGGTATAAATATCCTTTATTTCAATTCCTGATATAGTTTGATATTTTTCTTTTTCATCCTTGTAATTTTTTCTTACACACTCTTCCCATTTCTTCTTTTCCTCTAAAATTTTTTCCTTTTCCATATCTTTTTTAAAAAAGTTTAAGGGGATTTTAACCCCTTTTTAAAAAATTCAAAAAATTCTTTTTTTATCTCTCTAAAAGGTTTTCCCATTTCTATATCTTTTAAAAATTTCTCAATTAGACCATTCTTTTCAAGAAAAAATTCAATTTCATCCCATATCTCATCCCTTAAAAATTCCATTAAAAATCTTTTTCTTCTTTCTCTAATCATTTTATCCTTTAATTTTGTTTCTTCTAAAAATTTTTTATGAGTAATTATAAGATTTTTCAACTCTTCTATACCTTCGCCCTTTATTCCACTTGTAAGAATTACTTTCACTTTCCACTCAGAATTTGATGGTAAAAGTAAAAGTGCAGATTCAACTTCATTTTTTATTTCCTTTGCACCAGGTCTATCTGACTTATTTATAACATAAATATCACCAATCTCCATTAAACCTGCCTTCATAGCTTGAACATAATCACCGGATTCAGGAGTTAAAACAACGATAGTTGTATCAGCAATATATCTTATTTCAAAATCTGATTGACCTACTCCCACTGTTTCAATTATGATATAATCCATTCCAAAAGATTCCATGGAAAGAGACGAAAGGTAAGTTCTCCTTGATAAACCTCCTATACCTCCTCTTGAACCCAAACTTCTAATAAAAACACCTTTCTTTGAAGCTTCCTCCATTCTTATTCTATCCCCAAGAATTGCTCCACCTGTGAAAGGACTTGTAGGATCAACTGCGATAATTCCAACCTTATTTTTTTCCTCTGCTAAAAGTGAAGCTATCCTATCACTCAAAGTGCTTTTTCCTGCACCTGGAGGACCTGTAAAACCTATCCTGTGTGCTTTACCTTCTTTTTCAAAAATTCTCTTTAAAACATCTGAATCAAGTTCATCAAAATTTTCAATTTTTGTTATAAGTTTTGAAAGTTCCCTAATTGAATTCATGGTGAAATTTTGAATAAATTTTCATCAACACTAAAAACTTTTTGTTCAGGAACAATTTTTTCAATATAAGGGAAAATTCCCCTTTTATAAACTTTCAAAATAAAAAACAGAAAAACAAAAAGAAAAATGAAAATTAAACGAAGTGTAAGGTTAGGTAAAATCAAAGTTTTTTCCCTTTCTCTTTTAACTTTATCCTCTTTAACAACTTCCTCTACAAATTCTTCTTTTTCAGTAAGTTTTTCCACAGGTTCTATTCTTCCCATTTCATATAACCTGTATAAAGCAAAATAGGTCTTAAATTTTCCAAGACCACTTAAATTTACAATTTCCTGAACTGTTCTTCTTGCATTTACAAGCTTCAAAACTTTTTTCTCATCCTTTTCCAGCTCAAGTTCAATCTGTGGTTTTTTTGATGAAATTTTAAAAACCATATCAGAACTTTTGATTTTCTCCTTTATTCTTGGCCACTCATCCTGATGCCAAGCTGCTTCCATTAAAAGGGAATCAAGAGGAAGACTTATCTTAATCTTTGAAAACTTATAAATCTCCTTATCAGGCTCAAATTTATATATTCCCTCTCTCCAGGTTATAACTTCATCTATAACTTCCTGAATCTTAAAGGAAATTATCTCAATCAAATTCTCAGAAGTTATTACACCTTCCTTTACAAGAATTTCCTCAATGGGCTCTCCTGTATCTTCCTGGATTTCCTTTGCTGTTTTATAATCCTGTTCTGATACAAGACCTGATTTTACTAAAAAATTTTCAAGGGATTCAAACTCTCCTTCTCTTATAATATAGGCAGCAACAACTTTTCCATCTTCAAAACCAACTGCTGCTTCTGTTTTACCCTTATAAAAATAAACAACACCTTTTTTTCTTTGCTGGGAAATTAGTTGTAATACATCAGGTGCAGAAAATATCTTCAAACTTCCACTCATTCCCTCACTAAATTGCTTCATCAATTTTACCTCCTGTTAAATAATAAAAAAGAAAAATTAAAAAACTAAATATATAAAGTAAAATACCGAAAAGTTTAAAGGAAGTAAAGTAAATAATAATAAGACCAAGGGAAAAGATAGAAGAACTTATCAAAAATAGTATCATAGAATTATTTATAACAAAGGAAAGCCCGGGAAGTAAAAGATTAACAAATAAAAGAATATTTTTAATTTTCTGTAACCTTTTCATTTTTAACCTCATTGCAATTCTCTGTCTTAATTTTAAGGATTCTGTAGCAAGAATTTCATTTTTACATTTTTCGCAAACCTCACCAAGGGGGGGAATATTTTCTACTTCTCCTAAAATAACTTTTTTACATGCTTTACACCTTTTAATACTTTGTGTGCCTTTAAGGAAAAACATGATAAATAGAATTATAAAAGAAAGAGGCATAAATAGGGATGGGAAAATAAACCTGTTAACAAAAAGAAAAACTTTTTCACTTTTGAATTTATATTTCTTAAAATTTTCGGGGTAGGCATGTAAAAATGGAGTAAGTTTGAATTCCTTTATAACTTTTATGTATCTTTCGGTTTTTTTAGCATCTATGTGATTAAGAATTTCTATTTCTTTTTGAAATAAATCAAGGTCAACCATCTGAAAGGCAACCTGAGATAAATTAAAATGTGCCTCAAATTTCTCTGGATATAAATTAATTGCTTCTCTATAAAAAATACTCGCTGAATCATACTTTCCCTTTAAAAAATATATATTCCCCATCTCAACTAAATAATTGTAAGAAGATTTATTAAATTTATCTCTTAAAAGCTTTTCTGCTTCTTTTATTTCCCCTTTTTTCATATAAATGATACTTTTCATTAAATTTTTCTCCTCAATATTTAGAGAATCCCATTTCTTTAAAAGTTCCTCATCATAAGGGGAATTCATTGTTAAAAACTTAAGATAATAGGGATTGAGAGGGTCTTGAACAAAGGAAAGGGAATAGGGTTCCTTCTGAATGGCAAATAAAGAGACTAAAAAAATCAAAATAAGTAAAATTGAAAGGAAAATTTTTTCTTTAAGTTCTAAAAAGAAAATTGTAGGTATTATTAAAAGAAGGTAAAAAGGAAGAGGCGCTCTTAAAAATAAGAGAATTAAAAATAAAATAATAGGTAAAAATTCGGATTCAGGAAATTGAGAAAGAGTTTTTAAATTAATAAAATAAATTGAATACCTTTTTCTTAATAAAATTCCAAGAAGGAATATAAAAAAAAGAGAATAGAAAAAAAGAATTATAACTCTTAAAAAGGCAAGATTAAAAATTTCTTTAAAAAGGGGATTACCTCTCTTAAAAGGGGAAAAACTGAAAAAGGTTTTTAAAAAATCTAAAAATTTAAAATTTATATAATAAAGTTCGAGTTTTTTAAACCATGCTTTAATATATGTCGGCGAAATAGCCAATGCTTTATCAAGTTCCTCAATTTTTAATATAAAAAGGGGCTCCCATTCAGATTTTTTAAAAAAGTATTCTGAAATTTCATAAATATCCTCTACTCCCTTTTTTTCTTTTGATTTTAATAAAAGTGGAATAAGTTCATCTTTAAACTCTTTCAAATTTTTTATATCACAAATCATATACATCAAAAATATATTTGCTGGCTCAAGATTTGAGAAAAACTTAGCTTTTTCAAAATCATTCCTTGCCTCTTCAAATTTTCCCATTTTTTCTTCTTTTATTGCTTTAATAAAATAAACAAAGGGATTTTCTGAATTTTCCTCTCCTTTTAAAGCACTTTCATATAAAAATTTAGCCCTTTCAAAATCTTTCTGAAACCAGGAAGAAGTGATAATAATAAAAAGTATTATTTTCATATGAATTTTTATAAAGTATAAATATTTTTGAGAAAATTTATCAAATCTTTTATAATAAAAAATATGGATAAAATCATGCTCCTTTTTGATATTGACGGAACACTTATTTATTCAGGTGGAGCAGGAACAAGGTCTATTGATAAGGCTTTTTTTAAAAAATATGGATTAAAAGAAGCTATGAAAGATATTTCTCCTGATGGAAAAACAGATCCCTTAATTATTGAGGAAGTATTTTTAAAAAAATTAAATAAAAAACCAGAAAAAAAAGAAATTGAAGAAATTCTTGAAATTTATCTTGATAATCTCAAAAAGGAAATAGATAATCCAGGTTATAAAATCTTTGAGGGAGTTCCGGAATTTCTCGAATGGGCACAGAAAAAGGAAAAATTTTTATTAGGACTTGCTACAGGAAATCTTGAAGAAGGTGCTGAGATAAAATTAAAACCCTCTTATCTTTTAAAATACTTTAAGTTTGGCGGTTATGCCTCTGATTCCTGGGAAAGAAGTGAAATTTTAAGAAAAGCATATGAAAAGGGAAAAAAAATTGCAGAAAGAGAAAATTTTAGAATTTTAGATGTTTATGTAATTGGAGATACACCAAGAGATATTGAGGCTGCAAAAAAGGTAAGCTTTAAATCCATAGGAATGGCTATTTTTAGATTTTCAAAGGAGGAACTTTTAAAAGCAGGTGCTAATTTTGTTTTTGATAATTTCAGGGACTTAAAAAAATTTTTTGAAAAATTGATTTAATAGATTTCTTTTTCAGAAGGGTAATTTCCTTTAATAACATCCTCTTTAAATCTTAAAAGGGCATTTTTTATTCTTTCCCTCAAATCTTCATAGGTTCTTACAAACTTGGGATAGGGTTTTTCTGTATAACCTAATATATCCCATACAACAAGAATCTGACCATCACAGTATCTTCCAGACCCAATTCCTATTGTTGGAATTTTTAAACTCTCTGTGATTTCTTTTGCTACATCTTCTTTTACACCTTCAAGAACAATGGAAAAAACTCCTCCATTTTCTAAAAGTTCAGCATCTCTTTTTAATTTTTTTATACTTTCTTCAGTTTTTCCCTGAACTTTATAACCTCCCATTTTTAAAATCCACTGTGGAGTCAAACCTATATGACCCATTACAGGAATACCGTTTTTAACAAGGTATTCAATTACTTCAAGGGACTCTTCTCCTCCTTCAATTTTAACAGCATCACATCCTGCTCTTATAAATTCACCAGCATTTCTTATTGCTTCTTCTTTTGAAATCTGAAAGGATAAAAAGGGCATATCACCGACAAGAAGGGAATATTTTACACCCCTTGCAACTGCCCTTGTAAAAACGAGCATTTCATCCATTCCTATTCTTAAAGTGTTATCATATCCAAGCAAAACATTAGAAACACTATCACCAACAAGAATAATATCAATTCCTATTTCATCTTCAATTTTAGCCATTTGATAATCATAACTTGTAAGGGCTACAATTTTTTCCTTTCCCTTTTTTGCAATTATATCGTGAATTGTTAATTTTTTCATATAAAAATTTTAAAATAAATTATTTTTAATAAAAAAATAGATCCTTAAGAATTAAAAAAATTAAAAATCTTCTTTTTTGAGTTTTCTATCTAATCTTTTTTAAAGCCTCCTCATAATTATCTTTTACTTTATCCCAGTTTATCACATTAAACCAGTTATCCACATATTCTGCTCTTCTATTTTGATACTTTAAGTAATAAGCATGCTCCCATACATCAAGTCCAAGAATGGGAATATAACCTATCATTAATGGATTATCCTGATTAGGAGTTGAAAAAACATAAAGTTTTCCAAATCTTGATAGAGAAAGCCAAGCCCATCCTGAACCAAAATGATTCTTTGCAGCATTTGCAAATTTTTCTTTAAAAGAAGAAAAAGAACCAAAATCCCTTTCTATTGCCTTTAAAAGCTCTCCTTTAGGCTCTCCACCATCTTTTTTCATAACTTCCCAGAAAAGTGAGTGATTAAAATGCCCTCCACCATTATTTCGCACAGTAATCTTTATATCCTCTGGAATAGAATCAAGATTTCTTAAAATTTCCTCAAGAGAATATTTTTCAAGTTCGGGATATTTTGAGAGAGCATTATTTAGATTATTTACATAGGCAGCATGATGCTTTGTGTGATGAATCTCCATTGTTTTTGCATCTATATAAGGCTCCAAAGCATCATAAGAATAAGGTAAATCGGGTAATTTAAAAGCCATTTTTAACCTCCTTTTTATTTTAATTTAGTTTTAATTTTAAACTGAATATAAATATATCATTTGTTTATTAAAAATGCAAGTTCTGTATGAGGATAATTTATAATTAGTAAGTGAAAAAAAGATTCTCGCAGGTTTTTCTTGTGAATAAGAAAGTGGCAAGAGAAATGATAGAAAAAATGAATTTAAAAAAGGGGGAATATGTTCTTGAAATAGGTCCTGGTAAAGGAATATTAACAAAGATACTTCTTGAAAAAAAAGTCAAGGTAATCGCAATTGAAATTGATAGAAATTTATGTAGATATCTAAGGGAAAATATTCTTGACCTTGATTTTTCTCTCATTGAAGGTGATTTTCTTAAAATAAACATAAAGGAAATTTTAGATAAATTTAATCTAAAAAAAGTAAAACTTCTTTCCAATGTTCCCTATAATATTACAACACCACTTCTTATTAGATTGATAAGGGAAAGGGAAAACTTCTCAGAAATCTATTTAACCCTTCAAAAAGAGGTTGTTGAAAGAATTAATGCAAAACCAGGAACAAAAGAGTTTTCATCCCTAACAATATTCATAAACTTTTATACGGATATAAAAGTTTTAATGCCAATCCCAGCACATTTTTTTTACCCAAAACCAAAAGTCAATTCCCTCTTTTTCAGAATGATACCAAAGGAAAAATTACAAATTGAAAAAGAAAAGGAAGAAATTTTTTTTAAATTAGTAAGAAGAGCCTTCCAGGAGAGAAGGAAAAAAATAGGTAAAATATTAAAGGAATTCGGTCTTTACGAAAAAGTTCCAGAAGAAATTAGAGAAAAAAGACCTGATCAAATTTCTATTGAGGAATATATTAAAATAATTTTATGAAAGTTAAAAAAGGTGAAAAAATTTTAATTTTAAGTGAGGATAATAAATTTGAAAGAATTATTGAAAAGGAACCCTTAAAAGAAATCCATACACACCTTGGAAAAATTGTTATTCCTGAGAATTTGAAATATGGCGATAAACTTATGAGTTCAAAAAATAAAAAATTTTTTGTTTTAAAACCCTCAACAAGTGATTTGATGTTGAAAATAAAAAGAAAAACAACAATAATTTATCCAAAGGATGCAGGATTTATAATCCTTGAACTTGGAATAAGAGCAGGCTCAAAAGTTTGTGAAGTTGGAACAGGAAGTGGTTCTTTTTTAACCCTCATATCAAGTATAGTTGGGAAAAAAGGAAAAATTTATACCTTTGAAAGAAGAAAGGAATTTTATGAACTTGCAAAAGAAAATATTTTAAGGTATAAACTTTTTGATAACATAGAGTTTCACTTAAGAGATGTGGAAAAAGAAGGATTTCCTGATATAAAAGTAGATGCAGTATTTATAGATATTCCAGAACCATGGAGTGTTATAAGACATACCATAAAAATTTTGAAAAAAGGACATCCTCTTGGCTCTTTATCACCAAATATAGAACAGATTCAGAAAACTAAAAAGGAAATGGAAAATAATGGATTTGTAAGAATAAGAGTATATGAAATTTTATTGAGAGAAATTATGATAAGAGATATAGGAACAAGACCAAAGGAGTTTGGAATTACCCACACAGGATACTTAATTTTTGGAAACCTTACTTAAAACCTTCTAAAAAGTTAATTGCTTTTAACTTTTCTCTTAACTTATCAAATTTACCCTCATATTTTTTATCACCTAAAATCTCTAAAAGATAATAAAATATTAATTTCTCCTCGTTTGAAAGAAATTTTTCCTTTTGCTTTATTTCTTCTAATGAATCAAACATTTTTTCCTTTTTTCCACTTTTATAAAAACCTATTGCATTTACTAAATTAACAGAATTTTGCTCAATTTTAGAGGAAGGTTTATAATATTCTAAGGATTTATCAAGGTAATAAAATCCCTTATCAGCATCACCTTTAAAGAAATAACATTTAGCCATATAAAGAGAAATATTAAAAATAGTGAGAGGTCTTTTTGATATTTTCAAAATTTCTTCAAATGATGAAATTGCCTCATCAAATTCCCTTTTAAAAAAATGTATAATTCCCTTTAAATAAAAATATGCAGTCCCATCATAATTTTCAGGGAACAATTTTCCAAGATTTTCTATATCCTTAAGACACAACCCTGCTTCGTCAAATTTTCCAAGAAAAGCATAAACATAACCGAGATTAAAGAGCCCTATTATATTTTTAAAATTAGGTATATCAGTATAGGCTCTTTTCTTAAAAAGTACAATTGCCCTTTCAAGATCATAGCCGTATGCTTTTACAACATAACCCAGAGTATTTGCTATATCACCCACAAAGTCAGAATATCCTAAATCCATTGCAAGGGAAAGAGCTTCAAGTAGACACTCCTCTGCTCTTTTTGTTTCTTCCATAAACAGAAAACTTCCTCCCACCCTATAAAGAAAATAAGCTCTCACAGCTTTAGAAATTTCACCCTTATTCAAACTTTCCCACTCTGAAATTATTTTATCATCCTTACCGGTTTCCCAGTTATATAAAAGTTCAAAAATTTTTAAATATTCCCTTTCTTTCTCTTCTGAATTTTCAATTGAATTTTTTATTAATTTTTCACTTTTTTCAAAATCATATTTCCTCAAATAGAACTCCCCTTTAAGGGCTAAAAGGAAAGGATAAGTTTTTAACTTCTCATCCTCAATTTCTTTTACTATATATCTTGTATAATAAGAAAGGTGATAATCAAACAGAACCTTTTCAATATTTTTTTTAATTAAATTCTCCATTTCTTCAAAGTTCTCATACTTTCTAAATAATAAAATTGCCTCCTCAATTAATTTTTCATTCTCAAAAATCTCTCCTATTCTTTTGTAAATTTCCTTATCAAGGGAAATTAATTTTTCAAATTTTTCCTTTATAAATTTTGAAAATGTTAAATAATAAAAATTATCCTTTAAAGTTCTTCTAATCTTATAAAGTGGGAAAAAATTTTTATTTATGAAATTTATATTTCCATTCACAATACTTTCCTCTAAACCAGTCAAATGAGAAATAATACTTGCGTTGAATAATGGCAAACTTAAAGTTAAAGAAAGAATATTTTTTATATCTCTATTATCATTAAAAATCCTTTCAAAATTTTCATAAACACTCTCAATGAAGGAATCTATTTTTTTTGAATTAATTTCATCTAAATCAAGAGAATATATAAAATCGCAAGACCCCCTGGATAATACAAAAAATTTCAAGTTCAGAAAAAATTCTGAAAGATTTTTTAAATAAGGAAAAAGTGATTCTGGAAGATAGGGCAAAAAAATAACAAGGTCTTCCCCAACATTCCTGTATTGGTCAATACTTTCGTAAAAGAATTCACCTTTCTCTTCTCCATAATCTTTCAGAATCTTGAAAAATTTTATAAGAAAGAGCTCCCTATCCTCAAAATCATAATAAATTGTAATAGTAGGATATTTAAGAAATTTAATAAGATTATAAGCATAAATCTCAGCTTTCAACAGATCCTTACTTTTTAAAACAATAATTTTCTCATCTTTTTTTAATATATTTTGAAAATCAAAATCAAATATTATTGAAGAAGGATATTCTAAGATCATTTTAAAAAATTATAAAAAAAGAAATAAGTTAAAATACAATTTGAAAACTTTAAATTTATCATTTATAATGTTTAATAAGGAGGTAATTTAATTGACAAAACTAAAAAGATTCAGTGTATCACTTGATAGTGATCTCGTATTAAAATTTGATAAGGAGATTAAAAAGAGAAATTATCCAACAAGATCAAAAGCAATAGGAGACCTAATAAGAGAATATCTTGTCAAAAAGGAATGGATGGAGGGTAAAGAAGTTGTAGGTGCAATTATACTTATTTACAATCACCATAAAAGGGAACTTGTAAATAAATTACTAAATATTGAGCACCATTTTCATGAAATCATAATCTCTTCACAACATGTTCATCTTGATGAGAATAATTGCCTTGAAATAGTCCTTGCAAAAGGAAAACCAAAAGATATAGAAACTCTCGCAAATAAATTAAAATCTACAAAAGGCGTTAAATACAGTTCGCTAAGTATCGCAACTACAGGAAAAGAAATTTAAATAAATTAAAAACTTGAATTTCTTCTCTTATTAATGTATAATTAAACAGTAATACATTTTTTAAAAATGTAACACAAATAAAGGTTCAAATCCTTTAAAAGGGGAGGGGAAAAATGAAAAAAATATATGTAATAATAAGTGTCCTTTTAATTACTGATATAACTTTTTCAAAGATTTATGCTCATCATGCAATGGAATATATAGAAATGGAATCATATTCAACTGCACCAAAAAATCAAAAAGTATTTCATCTTCATTATGATTATTTTGTTGAAAATAAGGATAATCCTGATTTAGACCACTGGGAATTTACACCAGGAATTTCCTATGGAATAACAGATTATATTATGTTTGATGTTCATACCCATTTTTCAAAATTTGGTAAAGGATATACTCTAAATAATATTGAACTTTCTCCTTTCATTGAGGCGATAGCATTTTCACTTCAAGGAAGAATTAAAAAATTTACATTTATTGATTTTGCTTTTGTTTTATCTTATGAAACTCCTTTTAAAAGAAGCAGAGAATATCTTGATGGAAAAGAAGTTTTTGAAGGAAAAATAATTTTAAGTAAGGATTTTGGTGTCCATTCAAATATATGTTTAAATTTAAATTTTATAAAGGATGGTGATGAATTTTTAAAGGAATGGGCATTTGGCATTAAAAATCCTTTATCCTCTGACCCGCATGGTATTGCAGGTGGGATTGAAATTCTCGGGGATTATGAAGGTTCCTTATTTTTCCTTCCTGGAATTTACATCCCAATTGAAAACTCTCTTATAAAAACAGGAATCGGATTTGGTAATTCAAAATCAACAAATTTGAGGGCAAATTTAACTTTAATGTATAGATTTTAAGGAGAGAAAAATGAAAAAATTATTTTTTATTTTATTTTTCTTAAATTTTTTATATTCCCATGATTTCTGGATAGAAATATCAAATCCTTTTCCAAAATTAAATGAGGAGATAAAGATATTTATAAAAGGAGGACACAAAATTTTTGAATCTGAATTTGCTCCAAAGGAAAAACTCATAAAAGAGTTTAAACTTGTTGAGCCTGATGGAAATGAAATCAATCTTGAATATAAAAAGGAAAAAAATTATCTTTTATCCTCTTTTAAAATAAATAAAGAAGGGGTATATCTTATTTACTTTATTCTTTCAAAGCCTGATGGAGAAATCTTTTATATAGGAAAGAATTATTTTTATGTTGAAAAATTAACAGAATTTAAAAATTTAGATTATGATTTTGAAATAAATTTAAAGGATTTTGATTTTTCAAAAGATAAAGAAATAAATTTCCCTCAGGGAAATTATGAATTCATGAATGAAAAGGGAAGCGGATTTTTTAAAAATTCTTATAAAGTTAAAAAAGGGTTAAATCTTTTAATTAAAAGGGAGAAAGGTAAGGTATGCACATTAACATTTTATTCACATTGATTTTAATTTCCCATGGTGTTGATTTTGAATTTTTTGAAAATGCAAAAGGTATAAGATTTTTTTATGAAGATGGAACTCCGATTTCCTTTGCAGATTATAAAATATATTCACCTGATGGTAAAATTTTTTCAGAAGGAACCCTTGATAAAAATGGAAGGGTTTTATTTTTCCCTGATAAAATTGGTAAATGGAAAATAGAGGTTGATGATGGAATGGGTCATGGAATTATAAAGGAATTTGAAATAAAAAATCTGGAAAAGGAAGAGTTTATAAGGAGTTCAAAAATTCCTATTTATTTTAAAATCCTTTTTGGTATTTCAATAATATTTAATTTCACAGGAATAATTTTTTATATAATGGCAAATAAAAAGTTAAAAGATGCATATACCTGATGGATTTTTAGATGTAAAGACAGTTTCTTTAACAAATGCTTTTTCAATCTTGACACTTATTTATTCAATTAAAAAAATAATAAAAAAAATTTCCCCTGAAAGAGTTCCGCTTCTCGGTCTTTCAGCCTCCTTTATTTTTTTAATAGAGAGTATAAGTTTTCCTGTTCCTTATGGAACATCGGTTCATCTTCTTGGTGCTTTTTTTATCTCCCTTATATTAGGACCTTTTTCTTCATTTTTCATCTGTTTTTTATCCCTTTTTCTTCAGGCATTGATTTTATCCCATGGTGGAATTTTAACAATTGGAGCAAACTCCTTCAATACTCTCTTTATTTCCTCTATTTTAGGATTTTATATCTATAAATTTTTCTTCAAGATTTTCCCAAAATTTGAAAACATTTTTATCTTTTCAATTTCAATATTTACAGTTTGTCTTGGCAGTTTCTTTGTAACCCTTGAACTTTCAATTTCAGGTAAAATTTCTTTTTACAAAAGTTTTTTCCCTATGATTTTTTCCCATTTTATAGCAGGTATAATTGAAGGAATATTTACAGTTTTTATGATAAATTTTTTAAAAAAGATAAAACCCGAAATTTTAAAAATTGAAAAAATATGAAGCATCATTTTATTGACAGGTTTTATTTTAAAAAGGGAATTTTGCAAAAAATTTCCCCTTCAATAAAATTTATTTTTTTAATTCTTCTTCTTTTTTTAATTCTCCTTTTACCTCAGAACCTTATTTTTTATTCCCCCTTTTTCTTATTAATCTCAATTTTCCTTATAATCTCAAAAATACCCATTTTTTATTTTTTAAAAAGAATTGTTTTAATTTTACCCTTTTTAGCAATTATTTTTCTGCTTTCCATTTTAAATAACAAAAGTTTATTAAGTTTTTTATACTCTCTTTTAAAGTCCCTTTTTTCAATATCTTTTATAATCATTTTCCTTTTTACAACAAAAATGGAAGATTTCTTTAAAATTTTTGAAAAAATTCCCTATGGTTTTTTAATTTCCCTTATTTTTTCTTTCTTATACAGGTTCTTTTTTCTTCTTTATGATGAGATTGAAAGGATGAAAAGGGCGATGATTTCAAAAGGTAAAAATCCTGATTTTAAAAGTTATTTAATTTTTTCAGGAAACATATTCATAAGAACTTATGAAAGAAGTGAAAGAGTTTTAAAAGCAATGGTTTCAAAAGGATGGAAAATAGAAAGGTAAAAATAGAAATAATAGATTTAAGATTTTCTTATGAGGATAAAAAGGAGGTTTTAAAGGGAATAAATTTAAAGGTTTATGAAAATGAAACTCTATCAATTATTGGTGAAAATGGCTCTGGTAAAACAACTTTTCTTTTATGTATTGCAGGTCTTTTAAAATATGAAGGAAAAGTTTTAATTGATGGTAAGGAATTTAATGAAAGTTTAAGAAAAAAAATAGGTTTTTTATTTGAAAACCCAGATGATTCATTATTTATGCCAAAAGTTTATGATGATGTTGCCTTTGCTCCAAAGAATTTTGGATTTAATGGTAATTTAGATGAGATTGTAAAAGATGCACTTAAAAAAGCAGGGGTTTCAGGATTTGAAGAAAGAATTCCCCATCATCTTTCTTTTGGAGAGAAAAAGAAGGTTTCCCTTGCAACAATCCTTTCCTATAATCCAGAAATTTTTCTTTTAGATGAACCAACACTCGGTCTTTCACCA
>JBDRZP010000013.1 GCA_039804025.1 candidate division WOR-3 bacterium | reverse complement strand
TCTTTTTAATTGCACAATCAGCAAATCAATCTCTTTATCATCATGGGTGTATTTACCAATCCTTTCTAAAGAACCTATATATTTTTCAAATGGATCAGGAATATAATTGCCTTGATAGGAGAAGGTATTTTCTTCATAATATTTGAGAAGATTTTTTAGAAAATAAATGAATTTAGTTTTATCAAAGGAATTTTCAAATGTCTCAACAATTAATCTTTTTGCTTGTTCTCTATTCATTTTTATTTAAACCCCAATCTCTTTTAAGTAACCTCTTATTTCTCGCTTCACAATTTGACTACTTCTTTTATAATGATTTTTCCTATATAAGGCTTCAATGCCTTTTTTTCAACCAAATCAACTTTTACACCTATTTTTTTGCTCAAATATTCCCTTATCTCAATAAAGTCAAAAAGGCTAATCTCTGCATTTTCTTCAAACTCAACAAGAATATCTACATCACTTTTCTTTTTTTGTTCTCCTCTCACCCACGAACCGAAAACACCAATTTCTTTTACTCTATACTTTTGTTCCAATTCAGATTTTAGACTTTTTAAAATAATCTTTATTTCTTCCAATGTTTTTACTTTTTTATTCATCTTTCCTCATTAGTTAAGTAAAGTGACAAAATAACTTCTCTTTTTCCTTCTGGAATAAAAGAACTTTCTATTAAGTGGCTTTTAAGAAATGCAGGTGAAATCTCTTTTTGTAGAATACCAAGTACCTTTAACGGATTCTCTATTTCATCAATCTTAAGTTTGAGGAGTGCTTTTAATGTTTTTTGAACTGTCTTTTTTGGCAAAGTCCCTTTTTCAAGTTCATTTATCACCTTTTTAAGATATTCCTCTTGTTCTTCAGTTAACTTCTTACTATTTTTTTGGGTGGTTTTTAGAATCCTAAGAAGTTTTGTAACACTATCAGAACCACCCTTTCGTCTTGTTTCAATTACATCTTCAATAGTGGCATTAAAAAAGGCACTTTTATTTTTATCAAGAAGCTCATAGTAGTCTTCTAAAGGAAGTTTTTCTCTCTTTTCATCCTGTGAACTTTCAAGAATTTTTGCAGCAGTCAAAAAGTCAAGTTCAACTGTTTTCCTTTCTTTTTTATCTGATAAGAAAAATTTCATCAATTTCCCTTTTCTAAAAAATGTGATTAAAGACTCTGGAGTTGCGATATCTTTAAGATTTTCATTAAATATTTTAGCGGAGCGAGCTTTTTTGGGAAGTCGCTTAATCCGCTCAAAAAGTTCAGGATTTTTATCTCGAATATCTTCAATAATTCTTAAATATTTAAGCTCGCTTTCCTCTTTTTCCTCTTCAATAATTGTTTCTTTTGAAAGCAGTTTGTCAAACAACTCATGAGAAGATACAGGTTCTCCTTCTGTAAGTATCGCTGAATCACCTCCAAGCAGAGTTAAAAATGCTTCTATTTTTGAACGAGCAATTTTTGTAAGCTCAATTTCAGAATCTGCTTGTGTAGTAGGGAAAAAGTTAAATGTATAAATTTTATCAAAGGGTGTGTCAATGCGGTTTACTCTACCAACCCTCTGATACAATCTTGTGGGATTCCATGGAATATCATAATTTATAACAATATTTGAGCGGTGCAAATTCACACCTTCTGAAAGAACTTCTGTTGAAACAAGTATTCTGTAATCGTCTTTTTTGTTTCTTGCCCTTGCATCAAAATTTTCTACAATTTTATCTTTGACATACTCTGGAGAATTACCATGGAATAAAAGGGCGATTTCTCTACCTAAATCTTTATTAATATTTTCTGTCAAATACTCTGCTGTCTCCTTTGATTCTGTAAAAATGATGATTTTTTTGCCTTTTAAAATTGGATTTGTTTTCAGATTAGTAAGTAATGTTTCAAGTTTGGGGTCTCTTTTTATAGATTGCCACATGGGTTTTATCTTTTTTAAAATCTCTAAATCATTTTTCAAATCTAATTTAAAATCTGGTCTAAAATCTTTACTATCATATCTTTCAGCTTTCCCTTCATCAATAAGCTTTTGAATAGCTTCATCATCGCCAAGTTCTAAAAGTTCAAAAATTTTATTTATGTATTTCTTACTTATATATACATTTCCTCTTTCATATTCTTTTATAAACATCTCATAAGAACGGATAAATCTATCAATAGTTTTTCTAAAAGCATAAAAACTGCTTTCAAGACGCTTCACAAGAAGAACTTTCATAAAAGAGCCCATATTTCTCTGAGATTGCTCTTCAATGGGTTTTATAGGCTTGACAAAATATAGTAAAGGGGTATAACGAGCATATTTGAATTTCTGGGTTATTAGCTCGACAGTTTCCATAAATATTTCATCCTCTTCTTTATTTAACTGATAATAAAGAGGTTTTGGGTCTTCTATTTCTGGAAATTTAATTTTATTTTTTTCTAAGTCCTCTTTAAAGTATTTTTCAATTTCGCTTCTTGTTCTTCTAACCATTATGTATTTTAAAACTTTTTCACGAATCTCTTTGGCAATTTTTCTTGTTAATTCAAGATAATCATTATACTCTTTGTCACGATTAATTTTTTTCAATCTCTGTTCAAGTTTTCCAAAAAATTCTTCAAGATCTTGAACACCCGGGATGTTGCTTTTTCGTGCAGGTTGAAATAATTTAATCTGATTAAGGATATCTCTTGGAGAATTATTGTATGGAGTAGCTGAAACAAGAATCACTCTCTTATTTCGACAAATTTTTGCAATCTCTTCATAACTTATAGTTGTTTCATTTCTAAAGCGGTGTGCCTCATCTATAATAATATTTTTTACAGGATACTCACTATTCTCATGTCTTTCTATAAATTCTTCAGCTTCTTCAAGTTTCCCTATGGACGAGCATTTAGCTGGAATATGAAAATCGCGGAGAACATTCGTCCATGAGCCAGGGTTATTTTCGCTGATAAGAGCAGGTGGTGCTATAACAAGAGTTCTTCCATCAAGTTGGCCTGCAAGCATTGTAGCAACATAGGTTTTGCCAAGTCCAACAACATCAGAAATGAAAACTCCACCATATTCTTCAATTATCTTTTTTGCATTTAAAACTGCTTGTTCTTGATATTTGAGGCTTTTAAAATCAGGAGGCTGATATTTTATAAAAATTTCATCAGTTCTTTTCAATTCATCCCTAAAATACTCGTATAAGAATTTAAGATAAAGTTCATAAGGGGTAATGTTTTGATTAAGCCATGTTCTTTCATTTATTGTTTTAACAAAATTCTCGGAGACATCAACACTATCCTTCCATAATTCTTCAAATTTTTCTTTTGCAAATTTATAATCAGCAGGATTTTTTAATTCAACATTAAATTCAAAATTATCCACAAGTCCAGATTGAGTAAAATTGCTTGAACCTGTAATGACTCTTCCTATATCACGATCCCCCTCTTTAAAAGTGATAATATATAATTTTGCATGAATATTTTGCGATGGATAAGCCCTTATTTGAAGTTTTCCATTTCTAATCCATTCAATAAATTTCTGAATTCCTTCCTCAACATTTTTTGAATCTTCTGAAATAGCCATTTCCTCTTCTATTATGTTTTCAACACTTTCTTTTACCTCTTTATGAGAAAATGAATTCTCTTTCTTCGCTTCTTTTAATAATTCATAAGCCTCTTTAGATGTAGCAATACCAATAAGAATTCTTATTCTTTCAGTGTTTTCAAGTGCCCTGTGTAACTTATAAAATCCACTTGGATAAAAATAAGCAACGAGAGAGTCAAAAAACCTGCAATCTTTTATTAATTGCTCAAACCTATCTTTAAGGGTCTTCCCTGGTTCATTGATTATAAAGGATTGATCTAAAGATAAATTTTCTTTCATATTACTTTTTTCAATTTATCAAAAATTACTTTATTATAAAGAAAAATAAATTATGAAGGCAAAAAAAGACTTTACTTAAATAAAATTTACTTTACGGTTTTTTTTAAACCTTTAAATTAATTTATAATTTATAATTTACTTTTAAAAATTATTTTTGAATATAAAGCGGTTCAATCCCGTAAAAAATTAAAAGGAAATAATGGCCAAAACTATCCTTTTTGTAGGACACTCTGGATGTGGCAAAACCACTCTATGTGAAGCAATACTTTTTAACCAAAAAGTCACAAGCAGATTGGGAAGAACTGATGAAGGAACAAGCATTCTTGATTATGACCCGGAAGAACAAGAGAGAAGAATCACAATTAACCTTGGAATAGCCCATTTTGAAAATAAAGGAGAAAAAATATTCTTACTCGATTCACCCGGTTTCCTTGATTTTCAAGGCGAATTCCTCTCTGGACTCCATGTATGTGATCTTGTTTGCCTTGTCATTAACGCAGGAGCAGGAATAGAAGTTGGAACAGAAATCTACGGAGAAAAAATTTTTGAAAAGAATATCCCTGTTTGTGTTTTTATAACAAAGATGAAGTCTGAGAATGTAAATGTAAAGGAGATTTTAAATGGCTTAAGAAATACCTTTGAAAAAAAATTTATACTTCTTACATACCCATTAGGGGAAGGACCTTCCTTTCAAGGGGTAAAAACAATTTTTGAAGAAGTTCCTTCTGAATGGAACAAGGAAAAAGATGAAGCAATGGAATCAATTGTTGAAACCGATGAAAGTCTTGTTGAAAAATATCTTGAAACAGGTGAGATTTCTGAAAACGAAATTAAATCAGCTTTAAAAAAGGGAATAAAAGAAAACCTTATTGTCCCTGTATTTTTTGGTGATTCATTAGAAGGGAAAGGAATAAATGAATTTATTGAATTTTTATCAGAATATTTCCCTTCCTATGAAGAATTTTCACCAAGAAAGGGAAGAAAAATTGACGGGACTGAGGTTATGATAGAGCCTGACCCTGAAAAACCTACAGTAGCTTTTATTTTCAAAACAATGAGTGATCCGCACTTAGGAGAAATAAATTATGTGAGGGTATTCAGGGGTAGTATTAAATCCGGAATGGAACTTTTAAATCCTAAAAGAGAATTAAGGGAAAAAACAACTTCCTTATATTCTGTTCTCGGAAAGGAAAGAAGAGAAATTTCAGAAATTAAACTGGGTGAAATAGGAGCAATTGTAAAACTTAAAGATACACATACAAATGATACCTTATGCTCTCCTGATGATCCTGTTATCTATCCTGAAATAGAATTTCCATGGAGAAGTGTTCAAGTTGCTATAGTTCCAAAAACAAAACAGGATGAAGAAAAAGTATCAGAAGCATTAAAAAGATTAACAGCAGAAGACCCGACTTTTTCATTTCATTATAACCCTGAACTAAAACAAACAATTGTTGAGGGTCTCGGTGAGATTCATTTAAATGTAATAGTTTCTAAAATGAAAAGGAGATACGGAGTAGAGGTGACCCAGGCAAGACCAAAAATTCCCTATAGAGAAACAATAAGAAAAAAGGCAGAAGCAATGGGGAAATATGTTAAACAGTCAGGTGGAAGAGGTCAGTATGGAATATGTAATATAAGAATTGAACCCTTACCAAGGGGAAAGGAATATGAATTTGTAAATTCTATTTTTGGAGGTGCAATTCCTTCTAACTTTATACCTGCTGTTGAGACTGGAATTAAAAAGGCGATGCAATCAGGTGTTCTGGCTGGTTTTCCTGTAATTGATGTAAGGGTTGAACTTTATGATGGTAAATACCACCCTGTTGATTCTTCAAACCTTGCTTTTGAAATAGCAGGTTCAATGGCTTTCAGAGATGCTCAGATGAATGCTGATTCTTATCTTCTTGAACCCATCTATGAAGTAGAAATAATTGTTCCAGAGGAAATAACCGGGGATGTAATGAGTGATTTAAACTCAAGAAGAGGAAGGATACTTGGTATGGAACCTTATGGTAAGAAAAAGCAAAAAATAAAAGCCTATGTTCCACTTGCAGAACTTCACGGATATTCAAGTGCTTTAAGATCCATATCAAAGGGAAAAGCTGTATATTTTGCTAAGTTCTCCCATTATGACGAGGTTCCAAAAGAACTTGCCCAGAAAATAATTGCAGAGGCAAAAAAACAAAAAGAGGAATAAATTCTGCTAAAGAATATACTTTTTATTTCTTCTTTCTTTATAAGTTGCACCAAGCAGGTTAAACTTCCTGATGACTTTGAATTGAATGTTCAAATTTTTATAAATTTAATGCCAGTCCCAATTCAGTTTCATAGAAAAATAAAGGGTAATATAGAAATTAAAGGAACTTTTGAAAAAGAACCTGAAATTAAAAATATTAAAATTCTATTCGATGATTCTGAATTTAATGTGAATTTTAAAAAGGAAAAAAATTATTACATATTTGAAATCCCTGTTTACGATATAAAAGAAATAAAATCAAAAGAATATTTGAAATTGAAGATAGATTTATTTTATAAAGGTAAAATATTTGAAATAATAAAGGATAAAGTTGAAATAAAAAGAATTTATTAAAATGGAAATTGGAATTGATATTCAAAAATTATCTGTTCTAATTTCAGTATTAATTTATACCTTTTTACTTCTCTATTTTATTTCAAAAGCAAGGAAAGGTGAAAAACTTTTTTTAAGGAAAATACCAGGAATTGAAGCAGTTGATGAAGCAATAGGAAGGGCAACAGAAATGGGAAGAAGTATTCTTTATGTTCCAGGACTTTCTACAATTGATGATGTAGCAACTATTGCTTCTCTAAACATTTTATCAAGAGTAGCAAAAAAAGCAGGGGAGTATGAAACTGATATCATAGTCCCAAATAGAAACCCTGTTGTTTATACAGTTGCAAAGGAGGTAATAAAACAGGCCTATACTTCTATCGGGAGACCTGACCTTTTTAAAGAAGATTCTGTATTCTATGTTACTGATTCCCAGTTTGGATATGCTGCCAGTGTTTGTGGTTTAATGGTAAGAGAAAAGACCGCAACAAATTTTTTTATGGGAATGTTCTGGGCTGAATCTCTCTTACTTGCTGAAACAGGAGCTTCGACTGGAGCAATTCAAATTGCGGGAACAGATGCAATAACACAACTCCCCTTTTTTGTTACATCCTGCGATTATACTTTAATAGGAGAAGAGTTTTACGCTGCAAGTGCTTATCTATCAGGAGAACCTGTGCTTGTTTCAACTATAAAAGCCCAGGATTTTATGAAGCTTATAATAGGATTTTTACTAATTTTAGGAGGATTTCTCGGTTTAATTGGTAAATCATATATTTTAAACTTTATTTTTCCCAAATGAAAAAACAATTTCCACTTTTTATTGTTTTTTTTATAGGACTTTTGGGATTCCTTCAATATTTTATTACAGGTCCTCTTTCTAAATCAGTTTATACCTTGCTCCTTGAATGGTTTCAGGGAGTTCAGGGAATGGCTATAATTATGGCTGTTATATCACTTACAAGAAGACATTTTACAAATGTGAGGAAAGGGAAAAATGTTTTTTACTCTCTTGTTACTCTCATTTCTCTTTACGGTATGATGATTCTTGGTATTTTCTTTGGTATAGGAAAGGGCTCAATTTTTGATAAAATTTATGAATTTGTTATGGTTCCTTTAAATGCAACAACCTTTTCCCTTCTTTCCTTTTATATGGCTTCTGCAGCCTATAGAGCTTTTAGAGCAAGAAGTGTTGAAAGTGCTCTCCTTTTATTATCAGCATTTGTTATAATGATAGGACTTACTTCCTTTGGTGATGTTTTATCAAAAAATCTCCCTTATTTTGCCCAGTGGATTCTTGATGTTCCAAATCTTGCTGCTCAAAGGGGCATAACACTTGGTATAGCTCTTGGGATTCTTGCAACATCTTTAAAAATAATGCTTGGAATTGAAAGGAGTTGGTTAGAATGAATATATGGGAAAGATTGCTTAAAATACCGAGAGCTTTAATATTTCTTTTAATTGGAATTGCTGTTTTCTTTCCTTTACTTTTTAAATTTACTTTACCTTTAAATATTTTAAAACCAGTTCAGGATGTTTATGATTTTATAGAAGCTCTGCCTGAAGGAACACCTGTAATATTATCTTTTGACTATTCACCTGATGTATTACCAGAATGTTACCCGATATCTCTTGTTCTTGCAAAGCATCTTGCAAAGAAAAAGCTGAGGATATATATAATGACTCTATATCCTGCTGGAACAGGGTTTGCTCTTGATGTTTACAATAAAATAATCAAGGAGTATGGATTAAAGGAAAGGGAGGATATTGTTTTCCTTGGATATTTCCCTTCAATTGCTGCAACAATTTTAGGAATTGGTGAAGATATAAAGAATGTTTTTAAATCTGACTATTTTGGATATCCCTTTGATAAAATTCCTGCTTTTAATGGAGTTAAGAATTATAGTGACATTAAACTTGCTATAAGCATTTCAGGAGCAGCAATACCAGAAAGCTGGATGGTTTACGCAAATGGAAGATATGGTGCCAATGTAGCAGCTGGAGTAACAGCTGTTATGGCAGCTCAACTTTATCCTTATTACAGAAGTAAACAGTTTATAGGTTTAATAGGGGGAATGAGAGGTGCTGCTGAGTATGAGAAATTATTGAGGGCTTATGATCTTGCAACAAAGGGGATGAACTCAATTTCCCTTGCAAATTTTGTAATGGTCTTTCTTGTTATACTTGGCAACATTGCCTTTTTCATGCAAAGGAGGACTAAAAAATGAGTCTTGATCCCTGGATTTGGATAAGTGCTTTTTTAACCCTTGCTATATTTTCCTTTTTATATAGGGATAATCCTGTATACAGATTTGCTGAACACTTATTTGTAGGGGTTTCAGCAGGTTATTATGCTTCAATTTACTGGCATAATGCTATTTTAAGATTTATAATAAAACCACTTTCAGAAAAATTTTCTATTTTTTATTATAAAATTATCTGGCCTCAGTTATTTCCTGATATTAATTTAATTTCAAGCTTTTTTGCATTTGTTATGTATCTTATTCCCCTTACCTTTGGACTTTTATTTTTTTCTCTGCTTTTTCCCAAGCATTCATGGCTTATAAGGTATCCTATTGCCTTTTTAATGGGAGTTGGAGCAGGTTTATCTCTTTATCCTACCTTTAAGGCAAGAATTTTCGATCAGATAAAAGACACTTTTTTGCCCCAATTTTCTAATACCTTATACTTTTTTAACTCTTTAATAATATTTATAGGAACATTCACAGTTTTATCTTACTTTTTCTTTTCCAAGGAACATAAGGGTTTTTTAAAGATTTTTTCAAAAATTGGGATTATATTCATAATGATAGGTTTTGGTGCAGCTTTTGGATATACTGTTATGGCAAGAATAGCTCTTTTGATTGGTAGATTTTACTTTTTAATTCATGATTTTATACATTTGATTTAATCCCGTGAATGTTTCTTTCTGGATAAAAGCACTGAGGGTTATACCGAGAATAGATAAAGAAGAATGGGAAAAACTTGATGTTATATCAAAATGGTTAATTCTCACAAGAGGAGCTGTTTTTGTTATTACATTAATACCTTCTTATATTGTAGGCATTTTAACTTTTTTAAATGATAAATTTGATTTATTAAACTGGATTATATTAACTATTGGACTTGTATTAGCCCATGCCTTAAACAATATGTTAAATGATTATACAGATTTTATAAAAGGAGTAGATAAGGAAAATTACTTTAGGGCGCAATACGGACCTCACCCCTTTGAACATAATCTATTAGATAAAAAAGAATTTTTTAAATATGTAATAGTTACAGGTATACTTTCGCTTTTAGTGGGAATTTATTTTATATATTTAAAAGGAATTCAAGCATTAATTTTAGTTTTAATAGGTTCTTTTTTTATTCTATTTTATACATGGCCTTTAAAATATATAGGACTCGGAGAATTGAGTGTTTTAATAGTATGGGGACCACTTATGATAGGGAGTGGATATTATATAATCACTGGAGAATGGGATATAAAAGTTATTCTGATGAGTTTTATATACAGTTTAGGAGCAACGAGTGTTATATTTGGAAAGCATATTGATAAATATGAGGATGACAAAAGTAAAGGTATAAAAACATTACCTGTTATTATTGGTGAAAAAAATGCGAGAATTTTAAATATTATAATAATTTCTTTACAGTATGTATTAACCATTTATCTTGTATTAATTGGATTTTTCAGATTAACAATGCTTATTGTTCTTTTTTCTTTAAAATGGTTTTTTGATAGAATCCTTAAAGTTTATTTAAAGCCAAAACCTTTAACAAAACCTGAAATTTATCCTGACTCAGTATGGCCATTATGGTTTGTTGCCTTTGCTTTTGACCATAATAAAAAATTTGGTTACTTTTTTATTTTAGGTTTAATTTTTGAAGTTATTATTAAAGTTCTTAAATTTTAAAATATTTTTTTGTAGTATTGTATTTTTTTATTAAATTGATTATAATACTTCTATGAGCTTAATAAAAGGTTTTTTGTGTTTTCTAATTTTCTTTGAAATCTGGCAGACAAAAACGAAAATGACAGTTAATAGAAAAGGTCATGGTGCAGTAGAACTTAATGGAAAAATCTATGTAATAGGTGGTAGAAATGCAACGGGTTTTCTTGGAACTAATGAAGTTTATGACCCTGTAACAGACTCCTGGGAAACAAAAACTTCTATGCCAACACCAAGGGAAAGATTTGTTCTTGTATCAGACGGGAATAAAATTTACGCAATAGGTGGGTTTAATGGCTCTTATTTAAAAATAAACGAAGAATATAATCCAGTAACAAATACATGGACAACAAAAGCTCCTATGAACCAGGCAAGGGAAGGTGCTGCTGCTGTTTATCTAAATGGAAAAATTTATGTAATTGGAGGATTCAACGGTAGCCAGTATTTATCAATAAATGAAGAATACTCAATTTCATCAAACACATGGAGTATAAAAGCTCCAATGCCAACACCAAGAGCATATTTTGGTGCCTGTGTATATAATGGAAAAATTTATGTAATAGGAGGAAAAAATGGAACAGGTGATTTAAACAAAATTGAAATTTATGACCCCTCTAATAATACCTGGTCTAATGGAATAAATATGCCAACACCGCGGGCTTTCCTTTTGACAAAGTGTGATGGTTTTAAAATATACGCAATAGGTGGATATAGAAATGGATACCTGAATATTAATGAAGAATTTAATTTTTTCACAAATACCTGGGAAACTGGTCTTGCTATGCCAACAGCAAGAAGTGAATTTTCAGGTGATTTTTCAGGAGGTAAACTCTATGCAATTGGAGGGATAAATAATTCAGGTTATCTTGATATAAATGAAGAATTTTCACCTTCAGTTGACATAAGGGAAGATAATTATATAAATCTATCTAAAAAAGAAAATAGCAAGTTATACTCTATATCAGGTGGAAGAATTGAAATTAAAAAAAGTGGTGTTTACTTTTTAAAATCAGGTTATAAATCCAAAAAAATAATTGTTATTAAATAGAAGTTTTTCCTCCTGGTCTTTCAAGTGGGATTCCCTTTTTACATAAGGGACAATCCTGAGGTGAAAAAATTTTTACCTTTTCTTTATAAATTGCATAAAAGGGGATTCCAAAATCTTCTTCTTTCTCCCTTCTATCGATTAAAACAAGAATACCTTTAATATTTAAGAGTTTTTCACTTGCCTTAAGTGTTTTTTGAATGGAACCTCCTGTTGTTATAACATCATCAACTATAATTCCGTCTGCAGGAAAATTTATTGAAAAATCTCTTCTTATAACAAATTCCTCCTTTTCCTTTTCTGCAAATATTGCTCTTTTATTTAACATAAGACCTAAAATCTCCGCAATTATAGCACCACCTGTAAAAGGACCGAGTATCACATCAAATTCAATTTTTTTTAAGAAATCAAGAGAAAATTCAAGTAATTTTTGAAGGTAAAAAGGATATGATAGTATCCTGTATTTTTCAAAATAAATATCGGAGTGATTTCCACTTGTTAAAAGAAAATGCCCTCTTTTTAATACCTCAAGTTTTTCAAGGATATCTTTTGGTTCCATAAAATTTCCTCCTTTATTCCTTCTGATATTTTTTTAAATTGATAACCTTCCTTTTTTAATTCTTTAATTAAATTTTCAAGAAAAATTTTGTATTCTAAGGTGTCATTTTCAGGGGAACCAAGATGCAAAAGTAAAATATAACCTCTTTTATCTTCTATTTTTTTAAAATTTTCAAACCTTTCCCTATAATCCCTTACACTTTTCCAGTCAAGGAAATCATAGGTCCACCTTACATGAATGTAACCGAGCCTGCTTGCCCATCTTCTTATTTCAGCGTTTTCCTCACCATAGGGGGATCTCCATATAAATTCCATCTTTTTTCCAGTTATTTTTTCAAATAATTCCTCAGTTTTGAAAAGCTCTCCAAATATCATTTCAGGTGATAAACCTTTAATTGTTTGGTTTTTTTTGTTAATTTCATAGGTAGTAAAATGTGGATGGGAGTATGTGTGATTTAAAACTTCATGGGAATCTGAAATAATTTTCTGGACAACATTTTTAAATTTTTCCATAAATTCACCTGTAAGGAAAAAGGAACTTTTTATCTTATATTTTTTTAAAATATTAAGTATCACATCAGCCCTCTGTGCAAAACTTCCACCATCAAAGGTAATATAGATTTCCTTTTTTTGAGTTTTGAATCTTACAATTGAGCCATCAAAAAAAGGATGATAGTATTTTTCTCCTATGTAAATTTTTTTTAAAATGAAATCCTTATGTTCAATGACTGGTTTTTTATAAAGAAAATAAATTGAAATAAAAAATAATAGTATAAAGGAAACAAAAATAATTTTAATATAAGGGTAAGAGAGAGGTTCTTTATAAATTCTTTTCTTTTTAAAATTTTCAAAAAGGAATAAATAAATACATTTTTTAGAACAAAAATAATGTCTGTATTTTTTAATGGAACATTTAGAACATATCTCTTTCTTACACCTAAAACACTTTCTTGTAAGAAATCTTTCAGGATGTTTTTCACATCTTTTTCTTTCTTTTTTCATCAGAAATAAATTATAAAAAATGAACCACTTTTAATTAAATTGCGTCAAATATTAATTCAGGGTTCAAACCCCTTAAAATAAAAAGGAGAATTTATATGAAATCTTTAATACCTTTAATAATCTTGATATCTCAACCAGAACAGGGTGAATTCTTAAAAAGGATGTTTTTAAAAAGAAATCCTGAAATAATTATAAGAGTTTTGGCACTTGATAGTTATGTTCAGAAAAATATAGGGCTTTCAAAGGAAGAAGCGGAACTTTTTAAAAACCTCTATTTTAATTTAGAAAAGGAAACTGAAAAAATAAAATCAGAAATAAGAATCAAAGAGATTGAACTGGAAGAAGTTATGCAATCTGAAAAAATTGATTTTAATAAAGCTGAAAAATTGATAGAAGAACTGGCAGAACTTAACAAGAATCTTAGAATCAAACAGATTGAAGCTTTTAAGAAAGTTTACGATAAACTTGGCAATAAAAGATTTAATGAAATAAGAGAAAAATTAAGAGAAATGAGAAGAGAAAGAGATAGAGAAAGAAAGATGTTGTGGAAAAATTAATTTAAAATGGATAAAAATGAAAAAGAAAATCTCTTCAATATCCTTTATGATAAATATTTTGACAGAATATGGAAATATGTTTATTACAAGGTATCAAATAGAGAGGATGCTCAAGATCTATGTCAGGAAATATTTTTCAAAGTTTATAAGGGGCTTGATAAATTTGAAGGAAGAAGTTCCTATTATACCTGGATTTTTAAAATTGCTATGAATTCTGTTATTTCCTTTTATAGAAAGAGAAAATTTATAAAATTTATACCCCTTGATTTTGTTGATGAAAAACATTATTCTTATGAGAGGGACGAAAAGAAAGAAAAAATTTTTGAAAAAATGAAAATGTTACCAGAAGAAATAAGAGAAACCCTCGAACTTTATTACATTTCAAGCTTTAAGGTTAAGGAAATTGCAGAAATTCTTGGTATTCCTGAAGGAACTGTAAAAACAAGACTTAAAAGGGGAAGAGAACTTTTAATTGAACTATTAAAATGAAACACTTTGAAATAAATGAAATATTTGAAATAATTGAAAATAAAGGTGAAAGTTTAACAGAACTTGAAAATCACATAAAGGAATGTAAGGAGTGTAAAGAAAATTATGAAAAGGTAAAGGAATTTTTTAAATCTTTTGAAATAGAAGTCCCCCTTGATGTGAAATTGAGAATAAGAAAAGAAGTTTTAAAAAGGGGAAGGAGAAAGGAAAAAATAATTAAAACTTTTGTTCCTGCTCTTGTTACATTATCATTAATCTTCGTTATTCTTTTTAAATTTATTGTTAAAATTGAAAAGGAAATTATGATTATATCACCTTCAGAGGAAGAGGTTTTAACACCTGAAGAGGTTCTTTTTGTTCTTAAAGTAAATAATATAAAGGGGTTAAAAGTTTTTATTGATAGTGTTGATATATCTGATTCCTTAAAGAAAACTGATAAACTTTTGTATTATCTTGCAGAAGATTTAGAGTTAAATCCGGGTACTCATTATTTGACAGTTTTTAAGGATAATAAAATTTATAAAAAAAATAAATTCTATTTAACATCCTTTAAGTTCTCTTTTAAATAATGGAATTTAATAAGGAAAATCTTGAACTTGTTCCTGAAAAACCAGGAGTTTATCTTTTTTATGATAAAAAAGGTAACCTTCTTTACATAGGTAAGGCAAGAAATTTAAAAGAAAGGATAAGAACTCACCTAAATGCAGAGTATGAGAATCCAAGATTGAGCTTAATGATAGAAAAGGTTAAAAATTTTGAGTTTATTGTTACTTCATCTGAACCTGAGGCACTTCTTCTTGAAAATAATTTAATTAAAAGTAAAAAGCCGAGATTCAATATAAGATTAAGGGATGACAAAAAATATCCGTATCTTAAAATAACCTTAAGAGAAATGTATCCAAGAATTTTCATGACAAGAGATTTAAGGGATGATGGCTCTTTACTTATAGGACCATTTCATTCTGCTAAATCTCTTAGAAAAGCATTGAGAATGACTTTAAGAATTTTTCCAATAAGAACTTGTAAATATAAATTACCCTCAAAAAAGAAAATAAATCCCTGTCTTGAATACGAACTTAAAAGGTGTCCTGCTCCCTGTGTAGAGGGGTTTGTAGACCCTAAAGAGTATAGAGAAGTAGTAAATAAAGCAGTTTTATTTTTTACAGGAAGAACAGAAAGTGTGGAGGATTATCTTTTAAAGGAAATAGAGAAATGTAAGGAAAAAATGGAATTTGAAAAAGCGGCAAGATTAAGGGATGCTTTATATTCAATAAGAGAACTTTCAAGAAGTCAGATTGCTGTTTTAGAGGAAGAAAAATCCCTTGATGTTTTAGCATGTCAGATTCATCATCCCTTTGCATCCATTTCCCTTTTAAGAGTTAGAAAAGGAAAACTTCTTGATATGGAAAACTTTATTCTTGATGTTCCTTTCTATTATGAGGAAAAGGATGTTTTATTTTCTTTTGCTTCCCAGTATTACCTTTCAGGTATTCTTGGTTCAGAGGAAATTATTTTAATTAAAGTTGATGAAAATTATAAGGAGATAGAAGAGGCTTTAAAACTTAAGAGAAATGTTTCAATTAAATTTAGAGAACCTGAAGGTGAAGACGAGGAAAAACTTTTAAAAATGGCTGAGGAAAATGCGAGGATAAAACTTGAGGAATACTATATTGAAAAGAAGGGGAAAATTTTACCATCTAAGGCAATTGTTGAACTAAAAGAAAATTTAAATCTTAAAGATTATCCTTTTCATATTGAGTGCCTTGATATTTCCCATTCCTTTGGAGATGAAAGGGTTGGTGCGGTTGTTGTTTTTAAAAATGGTAAAAGGGATAAAAAATCTTATAGAAAATATAAAATTAAAACAGAGGAAGCAAGATCTGATCCACAGATGGTTTATGAGGTTGTAAAGAGAAGATTTAAAAGATTGAAAGAAGAAAATGAAAAATTTCCAGATTTATTTATAATTGATGGTGGAAAACCACAGTTAAGTGCAGCTTTAAATGCTCTCAAAGAACTTGATATAAAAGATGTTAAAGTTTGTGCTTTTGCTAAAACCTTTGACCAGCTTTATTTTCCTGATGGCAGAGAGGTGATGATACCCAAAAAAACTTATGCAATAAGACTTTTAAGGGATATTAGAAGTGAGGCACACAGATTTGCTGTAGCTTTCCATAGAAAGAAGATGGAGAAAAAAGTTAAAATTTCAGAACTTGATGGAATACCTGGAATTGGTGAAAAAAAGAAAATGGAAATTTTAAGGTTTTTTGGTTCAATAGAAAGATTAAAAGGTGCAAGTATTGATGAAATTGCAAAAGTAAAAGGAATTGGAAGAAAACTGGCAGAAATAATTTATGAGAGATTACACAGTTAAAATAAAATCACCTCTTGGAAAAATTTCAATTAAATTTAAAGAAGGGAAAATAAAAGAAATAAATTTTCTTGATAATAAAAATTATAAAAATTTTGAAGTTGAAGGGAAAGTTGAAGAAGAATTTTCTAAAGTTATTGAAGAATTCAAAAATTATTTCGTTGGCAAAAAGGAAGATTTTAAGTTTTCCTATAAATTAATAGATTTAAATTTCATTGATGATTTTAAAAAGAAAGTTTTTATGGAACTTTTAAAAGTTAAATGGGGTGAGGTAATTACTTATTCTGAACTTGCTGAAAAATTAGGTAATAGAAATTTAAGGAGAAAAGTGGGTAGGGCTCTTTCAGAAAATCCTTATCCTATAATTATTCCCTGTCACAGGGTTGTAGGGAAAAATAATTTAGGAGGCTTTAGTGGTGGACTTGATTGGAAGAAAAAACTTCTTAAACTTGAAGGAGTAAATATTAAGTGAAAGAAATTTCACCTTGCGATTTATTTTTAAAAATTGAAGAGTATTCAAAAAATCTTAAAGTTCCCCTTGTATCACTTATAGCTCTTAAAAGAAGATCAGATTTTTCAATACTCATTTCAGCTATTTTATCATCAAGAACAAAGGATGAAGTAACAGGGAGGGTGATGGAAAATTTTTTAAAAAAAGTAAAGGATTTTAATGATTTAAAAAAATTAAAGGTAAAGGAAATTGAGAAATTAATTTATCCTGTTGGCTTTTATAAAGTAAAGGCAAAAATTTTAAAGAGATTATCCAAAGAGATTATAGAAAAATATGGTGGAAAAATTCCAGATAAATTTGAGGAACTTGTAAAATTACCAGGAGTTGGAAGAAAGGTTGCGAATTTAATTTTGATAGAGATTTTTAAAAAGGATGAAATATGTGTTGATACACATGTTCACAGAATTTCAAACAGGCTGGGTTGGGTAAGCACAAAAAAGAGAGAAGAAACCGAAGAAAAATTAAAAGAGATTTTCCCAAGGGAATACTGGAGTAGAATAAATAGAACACTTGTAGCATTTGGACAGGGAATATGTAAACCTTTAAAACCTCTTTGCAAAATTTGTCCTGTTGAACCTTTCTGTCCAAAAATAGGTTTAAATTCTAAAAAATAAATTCAAAATAGATACTTGAATTTTTATTTTTAAAATTGTATAATAATGACTGAACGGTCAGTCATAATGGAAAATAAGAATAAAATTCTTGAAAGTGCAATATCGGTATTTCTTGAAAAAGGTTTTTACAATGCCCGAATAGAGGATATTGCTGAAAAAGCTGGTATTGCAAAAGGAACAGTTTATCTTTATTTCAAAGATAAGAGGGATTTATTTCTTTCCTCAATAAGATATGAGATTGAAAAGTTTTATGTTAAAATTGAGGATATTATTAAAGGTAATCTTGAACCACAGAGAAAACTAAAAAATTTACTTTTTATTATATACAGTAATTTCTATGAAAGAAAGAAGTATTACGAAAGTGCTATTAGATTATGGCCTGGTGAACTGGGAAAAGAAATAATAAAAACAATTTTGCCTTATTTAAGGAGAATTTTAAAAGGAATAGGTTCTGTTTTAAAGGAAGGAGAAAATTTAAAGGTTTTTTCAATTCACCAGAATATTTATTCTGATTCTGTTATGATTCTTGGAATTATAAGAGCTGCCTCAATGGCAGAAGATTTTTTTGGTAAAAGGTTATCCTTTGAAAAGGCATGGAATTATATAAAAAAAATTCTTGATATAAAAGAAGGAGGATAAAATGTTAAAATTAATTTTTTTAATTTCTCAGGTATATTTAACTGAAGAAGAAGCAGTAAAAAAAGCGCTTTCTAATCCCCTTATAAAATCAAAAATTGAGGAAATTAATTCTGTAAACTATAGCAGAAATCAGGTTATAAAGTCCTTTCTTCCGGAATTAAACTCTTCATTTACCTATACTCATTCAACATTTGTAGATAAAATAACACAGTATGTTCTTGTTGGGATAGATCCAGTTACTTTACAGCCTATTTATCAGCCTGTAGAGATAACTTTTGGAAAAGCAGAAAGGAGAATTTTAAATGTTACTCTTGAATATTTAATTTTTTCGGGTTTTCAAAGATTGTATATGCTTAAGATGATGAATTCATTAAGGGACTCCAAGTTAAAGGAAAAGGAACTGAAGGAAAAAGAGGTGGAATTTCTTGTTAGAATGCTTTACAATCAGGGTTTATTTTTAAAATATGCTTTGAATAAATATAAAAAAATTATTGAAATTCTTGATGAGCATATTAAGGTAGCAAAAAAAAGATATGAGGCAGGATTTACAATTGAACTTGATTATTTAAGAAGTGAAGCAGAGAAAAAGCAACTTGAATCCACCTTATCAGATTTTGAAAAATTCTATATTAGGGTTATTTCCTCCCTTAAAACATTTTGTAATATTGATACAAAAGATGAAGTTATTCTTGTTGACAGTTTAGTTCCTGATACAATTTTTGAAGAAAAGAGTCCCTCAAGGCTTGATTTTATGATTCTGAGTAAAAATATTGAAATGCTTGATTATAACAAAAAATCAGCTTATTCAAATTTTATGCCTAAAATATTTGGTAGTATTAATTATATTTATGGCAAGCCTTACGGATTTTTTAAGGATGAATGGGGCGGATATTTCCAGTATAATCTTTATGTTTCTTTTCCTTTATTTGATTTCAGTAAAAGGCTTGATGAGATAAGAAAGAGGGAAGCTGATAAAAAAGCTCTTGAATATCTTCTTGATTTCACAGAGAAAAAAATAGAAGAGGATATAATTTCTGCTAAAAAGGAATTTGAGTCTGCGATAAAATCTTTTGAATTTTCAAAGAAATCACTGGAACTAACTCAAAAATCCCTTGATATATCTAAAAGTCAATATGAAAAAGGATTTATTTCCAATACAGATTTTCTTGATGCTTTAAGGAAATATCTTGAAGTTCAAGTTATGTATTTAAATTCCCTTTTTAAATTAAAAGAAGCAAAGATTAAATATGAATCCACCCTTTATGGTGTAAATTTTGACTTTGGAAAAGGAGGTGAATGATGAAAAAAGGTTTAATAAACTTTTTGTTATTAATCTCTTTATTTTATATATCCTGTCAGAAAAAAAATGAAAGAGTAAAATCAAATGAAGAGACATTTATTCCTGTTACTGTTATAAAGCCAGTTATTGGTGAAATTCAGCTTGAAATTAAACTTTCATCGCAGATAGAGGGAAATCCTGATGTTCTCGTTTACGGACCTATTCCTGGTTATTATCTTAAAAGTCTTAAAAATGAAGGTGATTATGTAGAAAAAGGGGAAGTTATTTTACTTTTAGAAAGAAGGGAATACGGTTTGGAATTTGAGCCTGTAAAAATTGAAGCTCCTGTTTCTGGGAAAATTTCCTATTTTAAATTTGATAAGGGTGAATTTGTTTCGCCTCAGAGACCTCTTGCAAGAATTTATGGAGATAGAGAATATAAAGTAAAGTTGTATTTACCAGCTGAATATTCAAAATATGTTACTTATGGAAAACAGGTTAAAATTTATGTTAATTCAGAAGAATTTAAGGGTGTAATAAGAGAAATAAGTGTAACTTCAGATCCTTTTACAGGAAATTTTGAGTTTAGAGCCTTTTTCACCCCTAACAAAAAGATTTTACCTGGAACACCCTGTGAAGTTGAAATTCCTGTTCTAAAAAAAGAGAATGTTTTAAAAATTCCTTCAAAATGTGTGCTTGGCACAGCTAAAAAGTCAGTTTTTGTGGTAGAAAATGGTGTAAGTAAAAGGGTGCCAGTTATAACAGGAATTGAGTCAGGTGGATTTGTTGAGATAATTGATGGGCTTACTCAGAATGATCTTGTTGTTTTAAAAGGAGTAGAAATTTTAAGAGAGGGTATGAAAGTTAAAATATTAAACGGAGACTTGAAATGACAGAGTTCTTTGTAAAAAGACCAATTTTTACTTTTTCAGTTTATACAGCACTTTTATTACTTGGTATCTTTTCTATCCGGGTATTACCAATAGATTTCTTCCCAGATGTATCAATTCCTATGGTAAGTATAGTGACCATAAGACCCGGTGCTTCACCAGAGGAAATTGAGGAGGAGGTGACCAAATATATAGAGAATGCAGTATCCACAGTACCAAATGTTACTAACATAAGGTCTTTTTCACTTCAGGATATTTCTGTTGTTACAGTGGAATTTGACTGGGGTACTGATATTGATAAGGCAGCCGATGATATAAGAACGAGGCTTGAAATAACAAAATATTATCTACCGGAGGATGCGGATATTCCTAAGGTTTTTAAATTTGACCTTTCTCAAATTCCTATTCTTGTGGGAACTTTTCAGGTTAAGGATACTCTTTTTGATTTAAGAACATTTTTTGAGGATGAGATTGTTGAAAGACTAAAGAGAATTCCAGGTGTTGGAGATATTCAGTTCTGGGGTGGTGGTAGAAGGGAAATTGTAAAAATTGAACTTAAAAAAAGATATCTTGAGGAGTATGGAATAACTCCATTTATGATAAAGGAGGCAATTTTAAGGGAAAACATAAATGTTCCTATAGGAAGTTTTGAGGACAATTTCTATTCAATTACAGCTAAAGTGAATTCAAAGTTTTCTTCTCTTGATGAAATAAAAAAGATTCCTATTTATGTTAAAGGCAAAGGAGTTTTTAAACTGGAAGATGTAGCTGAGGTTAAACTTGATTATGATGATTTTATAACAAAGGTAAGGACAGAGAAAATTCCTTCTCTTATATTTGGAGTTTTAAAACAATCAGGTGCAAATACAGTTCTTGTTTCAGAAAGGGTAAAAAAAGAAGTTGAAAAGATTTTAAAAGATTATCCAGGAGTAAATTTAAAAGTTGTTAATGATATTTCAAGGTTTATAAAAAGTTCAATTCAGAATTTAACAAGTACGATATACTGGGCTTTATTATTTATTTTCCTTGTTACCTTTATATTTTTAAGGCATTTTTCTTCAAGTGTTGTTATAGCACTTACGATACCATTTTCTCTTTTTGCGGGGTTTATACTTTTAAAATTAACAGGTGGGTCAATAAACATAATTTCTCTTTCTTCCCTTGCCCTTGCTGCTGGTATGGTTGTTGATAATGCAGTGGTTGTTCTTGAAAATATATTTTTCAGGAGAGAAAAAGGAGAGAATGCCTTAAATGCTTCTTTCAAAGGAGCAATGGAAGTATTCTCCCCAATTCTTGCTTCTACATTAACTACAATTGCTATATTTGGTCCTCTTGTTATAGGGACAGGTTTTGTTGGAATTATGTTCAGACAACTTGCAATGACTGTAACGACAGTTCTTTTAACCTCACTTTTAGTCAGTTTAACCTTAACTCCAACCTTATCAAGGCTTATAATCAGAAATATTCCAGAGGAAAAGGGCATTCTTTTTAAGTTATTTGATTTACTTAGAAAATTTTATAAAAAAACACTTAATTTTGCTTTAAGGAGGCTTTATTTTACACTTATAGCTGGATTTTTATTTTTTGTTTTTGGATTACTTTTATTTTTAGCTGGGTTTGTAAAGACAGAATTCTTTCCTGAAGCAGACTCAGGGGAATTAAGGGGTAGTTTTATTTTGCCACCTGGAACAAAACTTTCTGTTACTGATAGTGTAGCAAATAAAATCGAAGATATTTTAAAAGAAATTCCAGAAGTAAAGACTTTTACCTTAAGAGTAGGAAGAACAGAATCTGGTTTTGCAAGTGTTATGGGTTTTGTTGAGGGAGAAAATACAGGATTTTTTTATGTTAACTTAGGAAGTCCTGCAAAAAGAAAAAGGAGTGTTTTTGAAATTGCAGAGGAGATAGAGAAAAAGATTAAGAAAATTCCTGGAATAAAGACTTTTCAGGTTTTGACTTCTGGTAATGTTCAAAATTTAATTCAGGGTTTTGGTGCCCCAATTGAAATTTTAATATATGGGGAAAATTTCAGGGCTACGGATTCAATTGCTGAATATATAAAAGATGTTCTTGAGAAAACAGAGGGTTTAAGGAGTGTAAGAATTTCAAGGGAAAAGGGTTTACCAGAATATCTTTTAATTCCTGATAGAGAAAGAATTTCGAAATTTGGTTTTTATTCTTCTTCACTCGGTGCTTATCTCAGGGCTTTAAATTTTGGTGATAAAGTAGGAACCTTTAAAATTGGTAAAAAGGAACTTGATATAAAAATAGTTCTTGAAGATAATTACAGGAAAAATAAAGAATTTTTGCCTTTTATATCTTTTCCTTTTGGTGACCAGAAATTATATATGGGAAGTATTTTTAAACTTGAAAAAGGTTTTTCGCCTTTATCAATAGAGAGAGAAAAGAAAGAGAGGGTTATTAAGGTTCAGGCTGAATCATCTGGTAGACCTATAGGTGAGATTAAAAAGGAACTTCTTAAAAAATTGAGAGATGTATTTATAGCTCGTGGAGAGTATAGAGTTGAATTTGGTGGTTTAACAGAAGAGCAGACAGAATCTTTTAAGGTTCTCTTTTATGCTTTTCTCCTTGGAATAGTTCTTGTTTATCTTGTTATGGCAGCTCAATTTGAGTCATTTCTCTTGCCCTTTATAATAATGTTTACGGTCCCCTCAGGAGTTACTGGAGTTGCTTTGATACATCTATTGACAGGAATTCCTTTTTCTGTTCCTTCCTTTGTTGGTATGGTTATGATGATAGGAATAGTGGTTAATAATGCAATAGTAATGCTTGATTATGTTGAAAGGTTAAGACTTGAGGGTAAGAGTATTTTAGAATCCACAGAAGAAGGTGCTTTGAGGAGATTTAGACCGATTCTGATTACAAGTTTAACCACAATTATGGGTCTTTTGCCTCTTGTTATTTTTAGAGGAGAAGGCTCTGAAACTTGGAGACCACTTGCGGTTTCTGTAATTGGAGGTCTTTTCTTTTCTCTTTTAGTTAGTTTAATATTTATTCCCTCAATGTATGCCTTTGTTCAGAAAAAATTTTTAAAAAGAGAGTAGACAAGTTCTTTTTTTTATATTAAAATTTAAGATCAAGGTTCAATTCCAAGATTTAAAGAAAGGAGGTATCATGTATTATTTAAAAAAGTGGGGGGGCATAGTGGTCTGTAAGTTAGCCCTTCTATTTATGCTGCAGAATCTATATGCTGAGAGAAAAAATTCTGTCCCTACTATTGGAAAAATTTATGATTTAAAAGCAGGGGAATTTCTTATTGATACAAGTGTTATTTATATGCCTGTACCAAATGATGAAACTCATCCTTCAGTTGCTTTTGATGGGACAAACTATTTTGTTGTATGGGAAGATTCTCGCAGTGGCTCTACTTCTGATATTTATGGTGCTCGTGTTTCGCAAGATGGAACAGTTCTTGATCCAAATGGAATAGCAATATCAACAGCAACAGGTTATCAAGGAATTCCTTCAGTTGCTTTTGATGGGACAAACTATCTTGTTGTATGGGAGGATTTTCGCAGTGGTTCTTATGATATTTATGGTGCTCGTGTTGCTCTGGATGGAACAGTTCTTGATCCAAATGGTATAGCAATATCAACAGCAACAAATGATCAAGAACACCCTTCAGTTGCTTTTGATGGGACAAACTATTTTGTTGTATGGGAAGATTCTCGCAGTGGCTCTACTTCTGATATTTATGGTGCTCGTGTTTCACCAGATGGAACAGTTATTGATCAGGAAGGTATAGCAATATCAACAGCAATAAGTAATCAGTTTGTTCCTTCAGTTTCTTTTGACGGGACAAACTATCTTGTTGTGTGGCAGGATGATCGCAGTCTCTCTTCTTTTGATATTTACGGTGCTCGAGTTTCGCCGGATGGAGCGGTTCTTGACCCAAATGGTATAGCAATATCAACATCAACAAGTCATCAATTTTCTCCTTCAGTTGCTTTTAGTGGAATGAACTATCTTGTTGTATGGCATGATCAAAGTGCTTCTTCGGTAGATATTTATGGTGCTCGTGTTACTCAAAATGGAGCAGTTCTTGATTCGGATGGTATATTAATATCAATAATAACACATAGTCAGTATGTTCCTTCGGTTGCTTTTGATGGGACAAACTATTTTGTAGTATGGATGGATAATCGCAATAACTCTTATGATATTTATGGTGCTCGTGTTTCGCCAGGTGGATTTGTTTTTGATCCGACTGGTGTAGCAGTATCAACACTACCGGGTGATGAATATTATCCTTCAGTTTCTTTTGATGGGACAAATTATTTTGTAGTATGGGTAGATACTCGTAATGGTTCTTATGATATTTATGGTGCTCGTGTTAATACAGGTGGAACAGTTCTTGATCCAAATGGTATAGCGATATCAACAGCAACAGGTGCTAAACTTTATCCTTCAGTTACTTTTGATGGGACAAACTATCTTATTGTATGGGAGGATTATCGTAGTGGTTCTTCTGATATTTACGGTGCTCGTGTTTCGCAAGGTGGAACAGTTTTAGATCCAAATGGTATAGCGATATCAACAGCAACAGGTTATCAAGGATGTCCTTCAGTTGTTTTTGATGGGACAAACTATTTTGTTGTATGGCATGATTTGCGTAGTGGTTCTTCTGATATTTATGGTGCTCGTGTTGCTCTGGATGGAACGGTTATTGATCCAAATGGAGTAGCAATATCAACAGCGACAGGTTATCAACTTTTTCCTTCAGTTGTTTTTGATGGGACAAACTATTTTGTTGTATGGGAGGATAAACGTAGTGGTTCTTCTGATATTTATGGTGCTCGTGTTAATACAGGTGGAACAGTTCTTGATCCAAATGGTATAGCGATATCAACAGCAACAGGTAATCAGTCTGTTCCTTCAGTTGCTTTTGATGGGACAAACTATTTTGTTGTTTGGGAGGATTATCGTAGTGGTTCTTTTTCTGATATTTATGGTGCAAAGGTTAGTCCAAATGGGAATGTGATTGAGGAGTTTTCTGTTTCAACTCAGTCAGGTAGTCAGTATTCACCTGCCCTTGCACATGGTTCAGGAAATCAGGTTTTTATTACTTATTCTGGTTATGTTGGTTATATTAACAATCATCCAGTAAATGCGATGAGAATATGGGGGAAATTTTATCCGTTTGTTGAGATTGGAGAGAAAATTAATATTCCAAAGGTATTTATTTCTCTTTATATTCAGCCAAATCCGTTAAATTACTTTACAAAAATTAGATACTATCTTCCAAAATCTTCTAATGTTATGCTTAAGCTTTATGATGTTAAAGGAGGGTGTTTAAAGACATTTGTAAATGGAAAGCAAGATGCTGGTATTTATGAAATAAGATGGGATAGGAAAAATGAGAGGGATAGAAAGATTCTTGAAGGAATTTATTTCTTACGCCTTGAAACAGATTATTGCACAGTAACAAGGAAAATATTAATAATGGATTAAAAAGTTTATTGAATTTTTATAAATTCCAAAGATAATGGTTTAATAGGGTTCTTTAACTTAAAGGTATAAAAAAGAAAAAATTTTTTAATATAGAAATGTTAAGGATTATTTGAAAGTGTAATTTAACGGAAAAATTTAAAAAAGCTTTTTGAATAGAGGAGAAAAATTGAGGGAGATTTACTATCAAATTTTTGAAAAATAGTTCATAATACAACAAAAGTTAGTTTTTAAAGTTAAGAAGAATTGCGGTATATTTATAAAAAGAAATTTAAGGAATCTCAAAGTTTAAATAAATCTTATTTCTAAATTAGGAGCACCCGCAAGAAATAGGCAGAAAAATTCAATATATTCATAATTATTTTAAAATTCATTAATTTTTCTTTAAAATAAATATTCTTGAATTTTTTATTAATCAAAAGGAGGTGAGAAAATGATTTTAGGAATTATTTTGATTTTATTAGTAATTATTTCTTTTATTTTTCTTTATTTAAAAATAGAAGAGCTTAAAAAAGATCAGTCTATAAGATTATTACAGGAGCAGATAAATGGGTTAAGAATAGAAATAAATCAGAATCTACAAAATGCAACTGGAAACATCAATCAAACTATTAGCAAAACTTATGAGATTTTCTCTGATGTCAGGGAAAGACTCGGTGGTTTACATGAGGCGACAAAAAGAGTTATTGAACTTAGCGAGGATGTAAAAAAATTAGAAGACCTTCTAAAACCACCAAAACTTCGCGGAGAGCTTGGAGAACTTCTTTTAGAAAATATTTTAAACCAGATTCTTCCTAAAGAAAATTATGAATTTCAATATCAGTTTAAAAGTGGGAAAAAAGTTGACGCAATAATTAAAATCGGGGACAAAATTATACCAGTTGATGCTAAATTTCCCTTAGATAGTTTTAATAGAATGATAAGTGCTGAGAATGAGAGAGAATTTTCAAAATATAGAGGCGAGTTTCTTAGGGATGTAAAAAATAGAATTGATGAAACATCTAAATATATTTTACCTTTAGAAGGAACTTTTGATTTCGCTTTGATGTATATTCCCGCTGAAAATGTTTATTATGAAGCCTTTGTAAAAGATAAAGAAATTTTTGAATATTGCATGGAGAAAAAAGTTATACCTGTTTCCCCAAATACTTTTTATGCTTATTTAAGCACACTTCTATATGGTTTAAGAGGTTTAAAGATTGAAGAAAAAGCAAAGGAAATTGTCAGTATGTTACAGAAAATTGAAAATGATATAAAAACCACAAGGGATTTTTTTGAACGGGCAAAAAATCAATTAAAAAATTCAATTGAAAATCTTGATAAGGCAGATAAAATACTTGATGAGCTCATAAAAAGCATTACACGGATAAAATGATTGACTTTTTAATAAAGAAATTTTAAAATTTTTATCAAGATGAGTGATAAATGCATAAATTGTAGAAAGGAATATAAAAAGCATAAAAAAGAAAGGTTTATAGAAATGGGTGATTTTTTAATATGTGAAGATTGCTTTTTACTTTTAATAGGTAAACCTGCTTTTGAAGAAACACATCCGGAGAAATTTAAAGATGAAATATTGAAGAAAATAAAAAAGAAGGAGGTTTAAAAATGTTTAAATTTTTTATAGTACTTATATTATCTGCTCCTCCTAATGATAGAATTAAAGAACTTGAAAAATATAATGAAATGATTGAAAAAGCCTCAAGGGAATTTAATGTGGATCCTGATATACTAAAAATAATAGGTTATATGGAAACAAAATTTCACCAGCCCTTATGCCCTTCAATTGATAGAAAATACGGGATGATGGGCATCCCTGAAGAAGATACCATATATATTAATGATATTAAACTAAACTATGTTCCTGATAAATGGGTTGAATGTGAAACCCATGATAAAGGAAGAACTCAGATTCAATATAAAGGTAAATTAAAATTAATTGTTCTTGATGTTGAAAACAATATCAGATTTGCAGCATACCTTTTGAGAAAATATCTGAATGAAGAAAAGGGAAATATAGAAAAAGCTCTATTAAAATATTTTAAAGGAAATGAACTTAAATTAAATAGATTTTTTGAAATTTATAAAAAGGGATTTGAAGAAGGCAATATAAAAATTGAAGGAAAAGAAATAAAAATTCATGAAAAAATTTTCCAAGCACCTGAACTTGATAGCATAAACCGGTTTATCCCAGCTGACCCTTCAAATTACACACCTTCTAACAGACCCTCTTCTTATCCAATTCAATATGTTATAATTCACACAACACAGGGAAGTTATGAGGGAACAATTTCCTGGTTCCAAAATCCAAACTCCAATGTTTCTGCCCATTATGTTTTGAGATCAAATGATGGACATTCAACCCAGATGGTTTTACACAAAGATATTGCCTGGCATGCTGGGAACTGGACATATAATACTTTAAGCATAGGAACTGAACACGAAGGTTGGATTGAACAGAATGGTTGGTATACTGACGAGATGTATAAAAAATCTGCTTACATAACAAGGTCAATTATAAATTTATTTAGTGTTCCTTTTGATAGACAGCATATAATAGGACATAATGAGGTTCCTGGCTCAACTCATACAGATCCTGGACCTTACTGGGACTGGACATATTATATGAGACTTGTGGGATATTTACCCTCTCCAGACACATTAGTAGATGACCTTTCAAAGGGTTTTAAACGAGGTGGACCTTATTCTTCATGGTGGTTCAAGGATAATGTGGGACAAGGTTACGGAGGACATATTTTCTGGACTTATACATGGACAAATCCTGTTTCTAACTGGGCAAGATGGACACCAAATTTACCTGATACAGGAGATTATGAAATATTTGTATATATACCAGCAGATACTTCTTTTAAGGGAAATGTAAGATATAAAATTTATAACTTGATAGAAACTACTCCATACTGGGTTAATCAGGGAAATTCTAATGGTATTTGGAAAAGTCTTGGAGTTTATCCAATGCCTAAAGGTGGAAATTATATAAATGGATGTGTTACACTCGGAGATACTTCAAATGTTTCCGGTAAAAAGATAGCTTTTGATGCAGTTAAATTTAGATTTTTAAATTCTATTGATAATTTGTCCTTCTATTTAATAGATGACGGGAGTCCTCTTTGTTATTTTTATGGCAACTGGAATTTATCTTCTTACACGGGATATTTATCAGATTATAGATGGGCTTATACAAATCAAAATGATTCTGTTAAATATGACTTTTCATCACTAATTTCCGGAGTTTACGAAGTCAGAATTTTTGTAAGAAAAGGATATAATAGAACACAGAATGCCCATTATAGGATATATGCTCAAAATGGAATCTTCGATTTTTATGTAAATCAATATTCTCAAGGAGTAAATCAAGTTGGATGGATTTTCTGTGATACCTTTACTTTAATTTCTCCCTTTTATCTAATTTTATATTCAAATGCACAAACTGGTGATGTTGTTATTTCTGATGCAGTTAAATTTTCCTTTATTTCTCCTTTATATGTTGAGGAAAAAGAATTTAATGATAAATTTTTCAATTATAAAGATGGTAAATTAATTTTAAGTTTTAAAGATAATAATTCTTTTCTAAATATTTACGATGTAACAGGAAGAAATGTTTATAAAGAATTTTTGCTTTCAAAGGGTAAAAAAGAAATTAATTTAAGATTGACTTCAGGAACATATTTTATAATTTTAAAGGGGAAGGAAAAAAGAATTGCGAAATTTATAGTTTTAAATAATTTTTAAAAATCCCCTTGTTTTTACATATATAAAACTAACCTCCTCCTTTTTAAAAAATTTTGCAAGTTCTTTTTTTGTTCCAAGTTCTATAAGGGGTAAATTGTACTTTTCTTTTAAAAACAAAGCTTTTTTCCTTGTGGTTTCAGAAGCATCCTTCGCTAAAATAAAAAATCCTTTTTTAATTTTCAATTTTTTAAGATACTTTTTTACATTTTCAATACCTATAATTCCCATCCCTGCTTTTGATATTATTCCAAGTGTATTTAGTTCAATCATTTGAGTAACCTGTGAATGTCAAATATTGTTATGAGGATCGCGAGAGAAATTAGAAAAACGAAACCTATTAACTGAATAAGAGTTCTTAATTTAAAAGCAAGCCTTTTTCTTACTATTGCTTCAATTATAACTATTAATAAATGACCTCCATCAAGTGCTGGAAAAGGAAAGAGATTTATAAGAGCTAAATTGATTGAAATGAAGGCAAGAATAAATAAGAGAGAAGAAAGTCCTTTATCTTTAGTTTCTCCTATTACTTTACCTATCATAACCGGACCTCCAACCGAACTAATTGGAGCTTTTCTTTTTATCAGTAAATAGAGAATTCTGAATGTTTGATATACTATAAAATATGTTTCTTCCCAAGCAAATAAAAGAGCAGAAAAAAAAGGCAATTTTATTAAATTTATATCTGCTCTTACACCTATTTTATATGAATCGTTAACTTTAACAGGTTTTATTAAAAATTTTAAAGTATCATTTCCCCTTTTAACATAAATTGAAACTTCTTCACCTTTTGAGTTTTCAATAATTTTTTGAATTTCATCCCATTTTCTTATTTCTGTGTTATTTATCTTTATAACTGTATCACCTTTTTTAATACCTGCTTTTTCAGCTGGAAAATCTTTTAAAACTTCACCAATAACAGGAAAGAAAATAGGCTCTAAACCAGTATCATACCTTGAAAGAGTATCATCCCAGATTCCACAGAGTTTGAGTTCGAAAGTATCTTTTTTATTTCTCAATACTTTTACTCTGTGTGTATCACCATCCTGAAAAACTGCATAAAAATCTTTCCATCTTATAAAATTTTTACCATCAACTTTTAATATTTTATCTTTAAATTTAAAACCACTTAAAAAGGCAGGACTTTTTTGGGGAGGTTCATCAATATAAGGAGGAGATTCGACAATTCCAAAGATAAAAAATAATAAAAAAATTATCAAAAAACCAAAAATGAAATTGAAAACAACACCTGCTATAAGGATTAAAAATTTAATTATAAATGGTCTTTCCCAGAAGGAATTTTCTCCTTCACTTTCCTCACCAAATATTTTTACATAACCACCAAAAGGTATAGAGGAAACCTTAAAGGTTGTTTCTTTAATTTTAAAGGATAAAATTTTAGGACCAAATCCAATAGAAAACTCCTCCACAGGAACTTTAAGCGATTTACTTACAATAAAATGTCCGAATTCGTGAATAAATATTAATATAGATAGAAGCAAAAGTGTAATTAAAATTGTAGACATCATTTAATCTCTTTATACACTAAATTTTTTGAAATTTCAATAATTTTCATTATTTCATTAAAGTTTCTATCATTTATATGGGGCGCTTTTTTATAAATCTTTAAAAGAATTCTTTCAATATCTGGAAATTTTATTTTGCCCTTTAAAAATAAATTAACAAGTTCTTCATCTGCTCCTATAAGAAATGCAGGTTTTCCCCTTTTTTCTTTTAAAGCTTTAAAACATAAATCAATCAATTTTCTTTTTTCCCTTTTTAATTTTTTAAAGTTTAATTTTTCATAAAATTTTTTTAATCCTTTATATTCTTTAATTTCAGGATAAAAAAGAGCATACAGAATTGGAATTCTCATATCAGTTTCACCTATATGAGCTATATATGTTCCATCCTTTAATAAAACCATTCCATGAACCTTACTTTCAGGATGATAAAGAACATCAATTTTTTCAGGTTCAATATCAAATAAGTAATGTGCTTCAATGACTTCAAAACCTTTATTTATAAGAGTTGCAGAATCAATGGTTATTTTTTTTCCCATTTTCCACCTCGGATGTCTAAGGGCTTCCCTTACACTTATTTTTGATAATTTTGAATTTTTAATGTTGTAAAAAGGACCACCTGAAGCGGTTATTATAATTTTTTTTAATTCATCCTTTTTTATATTTTTTAAAATTCTGAAAATTGAAGAATGTTCTGAATCTACAGGAATTAAATTTGTTAAATTTTTATTTTTTATTATTTCTCCAAAAGCAATTATAATCTCCTTATTAGCCATACATACTCTTTTTCCTGAATTTAAAATTTCTAAAAATATATCAGCCAGGTCAATACCACCGGCACCGAAAAGTATCTTTTCTACTCTATTAGAATTTACAAAATCCTTTAATTTTTCCCTGTCGTAGATTATTTCTTTGTTTTCTCCAATTTTTCCTGTTATGAAAGCAAAATCAATGTTAAATTTTTTCTTTAATTCTAAAAGTTTTCTTTCATTCTTATGAGCCTGAATTCCAACTGGTTTAAGCTCAGGATATTTTTTTAAAAGGGAAAAAAAATTTTTCCCTATAGAACCGGTTGCTCCAAATACAAAAATATTCACATTACTCAACTATAACTTTTAAAAATTTTCTCTTTCCTATTTTTAACCTATATTCCCCTTTATCAAGCACAAGATTTTCATCTATAACACTTTCACCGTTTATATCGATAGCTTTTTGTCTTATAAGACGCCTTGCCTCACTTTTACTTGAAACAACTCTGCTTTCAAAAAGAATCTCAAGAAGTTTTTTACTTCCTGTTCTGTATTCAGGAATTTCCTCTGGTATTTCCCTTTTTCTAAAAGTTTTATTAAAATATGATCTTGCTCTTTCTGCTTTTTCTTCATCATAAAAAATTTTTGTTATTTCAAAAGCAAGTTTTTCTTTTGCTTCAAGTGGATTTTTTTCAACAAATTCTTTTATCTCTTTTTCTTCCTTTAAAAGAACAAGTTTATAGTATTTTAAAATTAAACTATCAGGAATTGACATTACCTTTCCGAATATATCTTCCGGTTCGTCGAAAAAGTTTATACTGTTTCCATAGGATTTACTCATTTTAAGCTTTCCATCAGTTCCTTCTAACAGGGGAAGAGTTATAAAAACTTGTGGTTCTAAATCCATCTGTTTCATAATTTCTCTTGTTAAAGCAAAGTTAAAATGCTGATCACTTCCACCTATTTCCACATCTGCCTTAATATAAATTGAATCATAAGCCTGAAAAACAGGGTATAGGAATTCATGAAGTGATATTGGTATTCCCTTTTTATACCTTTCAGAAAAATCGTCTCTATCAAGCAATTTTGCTACTGTAGCCTTTGCAGAAAGTCTTATTATATCTTCTGGGGTAAGTTTAGAAAGCCATTCACTGTTATACCTTATTTCTGTTTTCTCTCTATCAAGAATTTTAAAAACCTGTTCAAAGTAGGTTTTTGAATTTTCTTCAACTTCTTTTCTTGTTAGCATAGGTCTTGTTTTTGATCTTCCTGAAGGGTCACCTATCATTGCTGTAAAATCACCGATTATAAAAATTACCTTATGTCCCAAATCCTGAAACTCTTTTAATTTTCTGAGACATATGTAATGACCTAAATGTAAGTCTGGTTTTGAAGGATCTGCTCCGTATTTAATGGTTAAAACCTTTTTTTTATTAATTTTTTCCTCCAGCTCTTCTCTTGTGACAATTTCTGCTATCCCCTTAAGTAAAATTTCTATCTCCTTACTCATTTTTTAAATATAGTTTTACATCGTACTTTTTATACATTTCTTCTTTCCATTTTGTCCAGAATTTATTAATTTTCTCATTTTTTAGTTTGCTTTCAATCTGTCCCTTAACTTCATCCATTTTTCTATATTCACCCTTCTTTATTTTTTCCAGCTTTATTATAGCAAAGTTTCCATTTTTTAATCTTATAGGACCCTTTATATCTCCTTCTTTCATTGTTTTTAAAGGTTTTACAAATTCTTCAGGAAAACTTTTTTCAGTAAAATTAGTTATTAAACCTCCGTTTGAAGCATCAGGTGCTAAGGAGAAATTTCTTGCCAGGTCTTCAAATTTTTCTCCTCTTTTAATTTTTTTAAGAATTTCCGATGCCTCATTTTCTGTTTTAACCTCAATTCTCCTTAAATCCCATCTATCAGGGATTTTATAGTTTTCTCTGTTTTTAATATAATACTCCCTAATTTCCTTTTCCGAAACTTCTATATTTTCATTTTTCTTTTTCATATAAAGGTCTGCAAGTATTCTCTCTTTTGCTTTTTCCAAATTATTTCTAAATTCTTCTGTTAAATCAAGTCCTTCCGCTAAAGCTTCAAGATAGAGGAGTTTTATATAAATGAGTCTTTCAAGAGTTCTTTTTATGGCATTGGTATCAGAAGGAGAGGGTCTTGCATAGGGAGGAATATTTTCTAAAAATTCATTAAATTCTTTATAAGTTATACTTAAAGGTCCAAAAGTTGCAACAAAGTCTTTGCTTAAAAGATCAAAAATACTTTCCATTCTATCACTCGCCATTTTATAAACCCTTGATTTTTTATAGTTCAAAACAATTTTTTCATAAATTCTCTGTGCTTCTTGTAAATTACCCATTTTTTCATATAAAAAAGCTTTTCTGTATAAAATTTCAGGATAAATTGAGCTGAATTCTGAAACTTTATTTTCTAAATCAATTATAAGACTGAGAGCTTCTTCATAGTTTTCTTCTCTTATAAGTATGTCAAAAAATTCTATTTCCTTTTTTATTTTTTTATTGCCCTTTAAATCTTTTATTCCTTCTCTATACAAACTTATCGCTTCTTTTGTTTTTCCTGCTTTTATTAATTTTTCAGCTTCTTCAATTTTTTTATTAAAAGTAATCAATAAACTAATAAGAATTAAAGTTTTCATTTTAGTTTAATAAAAATTTTAGGATTTGAACCTTAAATTTTTAATTTTAAATTAAAGGACATAGTATAATAAAATAGCAGTTAATAAAGGAACAGTAAAGTTATCATCAATGGTTCCTGAAAATAGCTCTACAAATGAAGCAAATAAAGATATAATAATTTTTTTCTTTATAGAAAGTTCTTGAAAGAAAAGGGTTATTATAAAAGAAACAATAAGAAAAGCTAAAAAACCTTCAAGAGTTTTATTTTTAAAGAGTTTTGTTTTTCCGAATAGTTTTCCCACAATACTTGCTAAATTGTCTGAAATAGAGAGAAATAAAAGAGAGATAACTGCTACTTTTCTTGGGAAAAAGAGTGCAAGTAAAAAAGCAGATATACATACCCATGTTGCACCTGTGAAAAAATTCTGTTCTTCTTTTTTTATCATTTCCCCGAAAAAGCACTTGAAAAATATTTTGAAAGATTTTATTTCGAATCTTAGATAATCTGCAGTTAAAAATCCCCCAAGAAAAAAAGCAATAATAGGTAAATAAATTTTTTTATCAAAAATAAGGATTGCAACAGGAAAAAGAACCGAAATTAAATGTAAAAGTTTTCTTAAGATAAAACCTTTTAGATTAAAACTCAATTGAAGCAGAAATTATATGAAAAAGAGATAATTCAAAATTACCACCAAGGGCGTAATCTATATTTATTTTTTTTATTCTTAAACCAGTTCCAAAGGTTGGAATATTTTCTCTCCACCCGGCTCTTAAAAAGAAATTTTCCGTTCCCATAAATTCAATTCCTGCACAAGTTTTGAATTTAAATTTTTCTTCTAAAAGAGTTTCAAAATCAAAGGTAAATAAAATCTTTTTTAAAAATTCTTTTGAAATTCCTATTCTAATTGAAGGAGGAATAAATTCTTTTCTGCCTGAATCCCAGATATTTATATTACCAAAAGCGTTTCTCAAAGTAAAAGAAAAATTAAAATCTCTTTTAAAAAGAAATCCAATGTCTATTCCCATTCCATAACCCTTACCCACATATAAATTTTCCCTCATTATTTTTAAAGAAATTCCTGTATAAATATTTTTTATTTTTTTTGAAAACCCAGATAAAATCTGAATTGAATTTATACTTATAAATCCTTTATTTTCTATATTTAAAGGGTCCTCTGCCGGTGTTGTGTCTTTATAAATCGTGTAGAGGATTTTGTCAGAAAATATGTAATTAAGAGAAAGGAAAAATTTATTTATTGAGTCACCTGTTAAAAGATTAAAAGCTCCGAACTTAAAAATATCAGAAAAATAGTTAGAAAAAGTTCCCTGAATTACTTTTTCTTTTAATAATAAAGGTGTTGCCGGGTTAAAAAGGAAAGAAGCAGGGTCTTTAAGAGTTGAAGAAGCTTCACCAAGGGATGATATTCTCGCATTTCTTGCAAAATTCCATCTTTCATTACCATAGGTGATTACCTGAAAAGAAAAAATTAGTAAAATTATTTGCATTTTTTTATTTTAAGCTTTATTTTTTGTATAATAAAAATACTTAAATTAAAAATACTAAATATACACGGTTCGATCCCGATATTACAAAATAAAATTAAATGGCAAGAAAAAAATCCCTATCTGTGTTAAAAAGAGAAAGACAAAATGAAAAAAGGAGAATGATAAATAGACTTTATAAATTAAAAATAAAAAATCTCATAAAAAAAATAAGGAGAACAGAAAAGGAGGAAGAGAGAAAAGCTTTATTTGTTGAATTGCAGAGTATAGTTGATAAGGCTGTAAAAAGAGGTGTTATACATGAAAATAAGGGTTCAAGAATAAAGTCCAAAGTTTTCAAAAAGCTTTTAAAGACACAGAGTTAATTTTTATTGAAATTTTTTTTGCTTTCCTTTATAATAGAATTAATGGGCGATTAGCTCAGCGTTGGTGAGAGCGCCACGTTGACAACGTGGAGGTCGGAGGTTCAAATCCTCCATCGCCCATTAAAAAATAAGGAGAAAATTGTGGATATTTTAAAAAGAGTAAGTTTATTTCATGGATTGGAAGATAGTCAGCTTTCAAAAATAGTTGAATACTTGGAGGAAAAAAATTATGAGAAAGGAGAAATTATTTTTGAGGAAGGTTCTCCTGGAAATTATCTATTTATTATAAATAGGGGTAAAGTTGAAGTGAGGTTAAAGAGGGGTGATCTTGTGCTTGTTCTTGCTGAGCTTGAAGATGGGTCCTTTTTTGGAGAACTTTCTCTTATTTCTGATGCACCGAGGAGTGCCACTTGTACAGCTTTAAAAGATTCAACTCTTTATCTTTTAAAAAGAGAAGATTTCTGGAAAATTGTTGAGAAGGACCCGAGAATTGGGGTAACTGTTTTAAGAAACTTAGCAGAGGAGCTTGCAGATAGAATAAGAGAAACAAACAAAAATCTTGAAACTTATTTCTTAATTAATCAAGCAATTGTAGATAACGAACAATTTAGAAAACTTTACATAGCAGCAAAGGGGAAAACACCTTAAATTTGAAAATTATCGTTTTAAAATGTTATAATTTTAGAAATTAATGGCCCCATCGTCTAGCCAGGCCCAGGACATCACTCTTTCAAGGTGGAGACGGGGGTTCAAATCCCCCTGGGGCCATGAAAGAATTTAAATCATTATGAATTTTATTTTTCTTATTTTATTTTCAGCCCCTTCAATTCTCGGACCAAGCGGGTCTTTTAGATTATTTTACCCAATGCCTCATAAAAAAGGAGATTTTTCTTTTTCTTTATTTGGTGGTTATTCTTTTCAGGATTTTAAATACTGGGACAATTCAGTTGACTCTGTGAACAACCCTCAGGATGATAGAAGACATTTCCTTATCTCATCTCTCTCTCTTTCCTATGCTCCCTTTGATTATTGGGAGTTTGGATTGAGAGGAGATTTTGAAGGGAGGCAGCTTGAAAGAGGGGATTACCCTGTTCAGAGGAGTGATGATGGATATTTTGCATATAGGGGATTTGATATATTTACAAAATTGGGATATCCCTTTTTCTCAGACACTGTTACTGGGATTGAATTTGCAGGTGGCATAGCTCTTGGGTACTATTTGCCAAATCAGGGAATAGAAAGAAAAGACCCCAAATTTGTTCAGTATGGTTTTCCAATGTATATACCTCAAAGCGGAGAGTTTTGGTCAAGTTTAATGCTTGGACTCAAACTTCAGGTTATAAGGTTTAATGGTCTTTTGGGTTTCTTTCAGACAGGTAAACCTTCAAAAGAAAGGGATGTTTTTCCTGTTCTTTGGTATAACTATAATCAAAATGGAGTTGCACAGATTGACACGATTTATAGAACAAAGGATGATTTCAAAGATTTTACAAGATTGCCTTTTGGTTTTAATATAACACTTTCTGCTGGACCCTATGTGGATTTCATAGCTGATTTACATGGTGTTTATTTCACTGAATTGAGAGATAATCTTCTTGCTATAACTCCAGGAGTTAGGTTTAAAACTCCAGGTGGAGTAATATTTGATTTTGCTGTTGATGCAAGATTAAAAACCTTAGATGATTCCCAGATTTCCTTATATTCTCATGATAGAAACTTATTCACTTACATACCGGATTGGAGATTTATTTTTGTTATGTCGAATGTTTATAATGTTCTTCCAAAGAAAGCAGCCCCACCCCCTCCGCCACCACCTCCACCCTCACCAAAACTTGCAAAAGTAAGTGGTAAAATTTATGATGCATCTACAGGAGAACCCCTTGTTGCACAGATAACTCTTGAAGGAACTGATAAACCCCCAATTTCCTCTGATGAAAACGGGTTTTATTCTGTGGAGCTCGAACCAGGAAATTACAGTTTATATGTGGAAAAAGAAGGTTACGCCTGGATGAGAAAAAGTTTTGTTATAAAAGAGGGTGCAGAACTTGTTCTTGATTTTCCTTTAAAGAGAAAAGAATTTATACTTATCACAGGAAAAATTCTTGATAATATCACAGAGACACCCCTTGGTGCCAAAATAACAATCCCTGAGACCGGATTTGAAGGCACAATAAGTGATCCGGAGACAGGAATTTACAAGTTAAAATTACCACCAGGTTCGTATATTATAAGAGTTGAAGCTGAAGGTTATTTAGTGGAAAATGTACCAATTGTTCTTAAAGAGGGTGAACCTTTAGTAAAGGATATTAGGCTTAAAAAGAAAGCAGAAAAGGGTGTAACTATAAGATTGCAGAATATTTATTTTGATACAGGTAAAGCCACAATAAAACCTGAATCTTATCCAATTCTGGATAGAGTAGCAGAATTTTTAAAATCAAATCCAAAAGCTGTTGTAGAAATTCAGGGTCACACTGATTCCGTTGGTTCAGATAGTTATAATATGGCTCTTTCTCAGGCGAGGGCAGAGTCGGTTAGGAACTATCTTATAACTTTCCATCAAATTGATCCTTCCAGGCTCATTGCAAAAGGATACGGAGAGACAATGCCAATAGGTGATAATACAACAAGAGAAGGAAGAGCTATGAATAGAAGAGTTGAGTTTAAAGTTTTAAGTGCAGGGGAATAAAAATTTATTTTATATACAAAAAATTAAGCATTAAAGCTCTACTTCAAAAGGTAAGGATAGGTAAAACCCCTGTCCGTATTTAACACCTATTTTCTTTAATGTTTCAAGTTCTTCTTCTTTTTCAATTCCTTCTGCAATAACTTTTGCTTTTATTTTTTCACCAAAATTTAATACCATTTCAAGTAAATTCTGTTTAACCATATCTTCATGGATATTTCTGACGAGCACCATATCATATTTAAGGTAATCTGGATTTAATTCTGCTAAGGTTTGCAAAGAGGAATAGCCGACTCCTACATCATCTATTGAGAGTTCAATTCCTTTTTCTTTTAAAAAGTTTATATTTTCCCTTAAAACATTGAAATCAGTTATAGCAAATCTTTCAGTTAATTCAATTACTAATCTTTCTGGATTTATTTCCAGTTCTTTAATATTTTCAAATAGCTCTTCAACATAAATATTTTTTTTATGTTGGAGAATTTTTGATGAAACATTTAAAAATATTTTATATCTATCGTCAGGTAATTTTTTTGATGTTAAAAGAGCTTTCCATCTGCAGAGTTTTTCTAAATTTTCAAGTTCATTCAGCTCATCTGCTACAGAAAATAAAGCAGTTGGCATTTCCAATTCTGTTTCTTTTGGACCCCTTGCAAGGGCTTCATATCCGTATGTTACTTTATTTTCTGCGATATTGTATATGGGTTGAAATACCATTCTTATTTCATTAGTTCTCAATATTTTTCTGAATAGAGACTTTATGTTGGATTTCATCTTTGTTTCTGTTTTTGTATGTTCAATTTTAACCTCATTTATTACCTGGAATATTGTTCTTTCTGTTCTTTTTAAAGGGTCAAATCTAATTTCTTTTACTGTTATAGCTGTTGGAGCAGGAATAATTTTTTCAATTTCATTTTTAAATTTGTTTATAAATTTTTTTACATCGTGATTTTTCGGAAAAACAAAACAGATTAAACTGGAATAAGGTTCTGTTGTGAATATAATGGGATTTTCATAAGGTGTAAATTCCATTGAAATTAGTTTTTTTGATAGATTTGAAAGGTTTTTTATCCATGAATCAAATACATCAAACCCGAATTCCTCTTCGTAAATTGAGGATTCAAGAATCTGAACTATAAGTATATTTACTTCTTTTTCTTTTTCAATACGGTCTTTTATTGAATCAAGGACAGTAATTAAAAGTGGAAGTCCAGTTATTTCATCTTTCATAATTTTTCAAAAATTTCTTTTATTCTATTCTTTAAACCTTCAGGTTCAAAAGGTTTTACAATATAAGCAACAGCACCTTCCTTAATTGCCTTAAGCATATCCTGTGGTTCTTTTAAAATTGAAAAAATTACAACAGGAATTTCTTTATCCTTTTCTTTTAAAAGATTTTTGAAATCACGGAATAATTCCCAGCCATCTTTTTCAGGTAATATTATATCAAGAAGAATAAGGTCAAATTGACTGTCTTTATTCAAAAGTTCAATTGCCTGAGAAGGTGAATATGCTTTTTCCACTGAATATTCATCCTTTAAGATCTCTTCCACTAAAGAGACCATATCTTCTTCATCATCAATTATTAAAATTCTTTTTTTATCCATTAAAAACCTCCTTTGTATTATTTTATATTTTTTTCTTTTTTAAATTCAATTAAAATAGAAGAAATAAATTATTTGAATTTTAATAAAAAGAGCGATTATATTTTATTTTAAATCTTATAAGGAGGAGGGAATATGAAAAAAAATAAAATTGAAATTGTTTGGTTTGGAAGAGGAGGAATGGGGGTTAAAACAGCTGCTTTGCTTTTTGGAGAAGCATTTGTTCATAAAGGTAAATTTGTCCAGGCTTTTCCAGAATATGGACCTGAAAGAAGGGGTGCTCCTCTTTTTGCTTTTACGAGAATCAGTGAATATGAGATAAAGGGTCATTATGGAATAAAGGACCCTGATATTGTTGTTATAATTGACCCAAGGCTTTTAAAGACTGAAAATTTTAAAAATTTTATTAAAAATAATACAATCCTTCTTATTAATACAAATGTTAGACCTGAAGACCTAAAAAGAAGTTTAAATTTAAAATCTGAAATTAAAACCGTTGATGCGACAGGTATTTCAAAAAAAATTTTTGGTAGGGAGATGCCCAATGCACCTCTTTTAGGTGCACTTTTAAAGATTACTGGTTTTTTAACTCTTGAGGAATTTATTAATTTTGTAAGAGAAAGGTTAAAAAATAAATATGAGGAGAGTATAGTAAATAAAAATATTGAGGCAATTAAATTGGCTTATAAGGAGGTTAAGGGATGAAACTTAAAACCTGGAGGGAGCTTGAAGAAGGAGCTGTTATAAGAAATGTTCCTACATCCCTTGAATATAAAACAGGTGAATGGAAAAGGGAATCTCCTCTCTATGATTCAGAGAAGTGTACTCATTGCTTACTTTGCTGGCTTTATTGTCCTGATTTTGTTATTAAAGTAAAAGATGGAAAGATTTATAAGTTTGATTTGGATTATTGTAAAGGTTGTGGTATATGTGCAAAGGTATGCCCCAAAGAAGCTATTTTAATGAAGGAGGAAAAAATATGAAAACAGAAACAAAAAAAATAGTTGCAAAGACTGGAAATGAAGCAGCTGCTTATGCAATGAAACAGATAAATCCTGATGTAGTAGCCGCTTATCCAATTACACCTTCAACAGAAATAATACAGATTTTTTCAAAATATGTAGCAGATGGGGAAGTTGACACAGAATTTATTCCTGTTGAATCAGAACATTCTGCTATCTCTGTTTGTATAGGAGCTTCTGCGTCGGGTGCAAGGGTAATGACTGCAACAAGTTCCCAGGGTCTTGCCCTGATGCATGAAATTCTTTATATAGCTTCTTCTTTAAGATTACCTATTGTTATGATAGTTGGTAATAGAGCTCTTTCTGGCCCCATAAATATCCATTGTGATCATTCTGATACTATGGGTTCAAGAGATTCCGGCTGGATACAGATTTACTGTGAGAATGCCAATGAAGTTTACCATACTATTATTAACGCTGTAAAAATTTCTGAAAAGGTAAATCTTCCATGTATGGTGACGATGGATGGTTTTATAGTTACTCATGGAATGGAAAATGTTTTACTTCTTGAAGATGAAGAAGTTAGAGAATTTTTAGGAAAAAGAGAGCCTCTATATTCTATTTTAGATGTGAAAAATCCAATTACTGTTGGCCCCCTTGCCCTTTATGATTATTATATGGAGCATAAAAGATCACAACTTGAGGCAATTTTAAAATCTAAGAAAATTATAGATGAAGTGTTTGAGGAATATAATAGAAAATTTGAACTAAATATTCCTTCCTTTATTGAAGAGTATTTTTTAGATGATGCTGAAATAGCAGTAATTGCGATGTCTTCAGCTGCTGGGACACTTAAAGAAGCAGTGGATTTATTAAGAGAAAAAGGTGAAAGGGTAGGTATTTTAAAACTTAAGATTACAAGACCTTTCCCTTATGAAATTTTAAGAAAAAAGCTTGAAAATGTAAAAGTAGCTGGAGTGATGGATAGAGCTGAGACCTTCAGTACAATGGGAGGTCCTGTTTCAATAGAGGTAAAAGCTGCATTGTATCCTGCCATAAAAAAACCTGTAATTCAGAGTTTTATGTTTGGGCTCGGTGGGAGGGAATTCAGCTTAGATGATGCCTTTAAAGTTTTTGATATTTTGAAGAAGATAAAAAAAGAGAACAAGATAGAGGAAGAGTTTATATACATAGGATTAAGGGAATAGGAGGAAAAAAATGAAAAAGATACTTTCCTTAAAAGAGCTTTCTGAGAGGAATACAGGTTTAACCTCAGGGCACAGAGCATGTAGTGGTTGTGCCTTTCCTTCAATTATAAAAATGGTTGTTGCTTCATCTGATTATCCTGTTGTGATATCTAATGCTACAGGCTGTCTTGAGGTTGTTTCAACAATATATCCATATTCAGCATGGAATGTGCCCTGGATTCATGTAGCCTTTGAAAATGCAGCTGCTGTTATATCAGGTGTTGAATCTGCTTATAAGGTTTTAAGAAGGAAAGGATTGATACCTGAGGATGAAAAAATAAATTTTATTGTTTTTGGTGGGGATGGTGGAACTTATGATATAGGTTTACAGGCACTTTCAGGGGCTATTGAAAGGGGTCATAATTTTCTTTATGTTCTATATGATAATCAGGCTTATATGAATACTGGTGTTCAGAGGTCTTCAGCAACACCCTTTGGTGCAAATACAACCACTTCTCCTCCAGGCAAGAAAATGTCTGGTAAAATGCAGCATAGAAAAGATATAATAGAAATTATTGCTTCCCATGAAATCCCCTATGTGGCTCAGGCGTCACCTTCACATTTTGGGGATTTGATAAGGAAAGTGAGAAGAGCCTTTGAAATTGAGGGTCCAAAATTTATTGCTGTTCTTTCACCCTGTGTGCCAGGTTGGGGTTATAATGAAAGTGAAACAGTGGAACTTGCCCTCTTAGCTGTTGAAACATGTTTCTGGCCATTATATGAAATTGATCATGGTGTTTATAAAGTAAATTATAAACCTAAAGAAAAATTGCCTGTTAAGGAATGGCTTTTAAAACAAGAGAGATTCAGCCATTTGAAAAATAGAGAGGATTTAATTGAGGAAATTCAAAAAAGAGTTGATGAAGAATGGGAGAGACTTTTAAGACTTGATGGACAAAAAATTTTCTAAAATTATAAGGTTTCATAGAAAAATTTTGAACAGGGGCTTGCGTATTGTGTGACTTAATCCAAAATGGTGGAATAAAATTTAAAACTATGAATACAAAGTTTATTATTGTTTTAATTTTCCTTATTCCAAACATACTTATATCGCAAAATATAAGATTAAGATTAAATTTTTCTGGTGCTGAAGAATTTTTGAAATTGGTTCAATCAGATTCTATTGATACTTCGAAAATAAACAGATTATTATCAACAGAACCATATCAAAAAATGTGTGAATGGACTAAGTCCGGTTTAAGACTTAATATGGTTGATTTAAAAAACATATTCTATCATGCACTATTAAATTACGATTTAGATAAAAAATATAAAACTGATGATTTTTGTGGACAAATGATTTCTTATATGATTGAATGTATTAAAAATGGTAAATCAAATCCAGAAATTTTGCATCAAAAAATAATCGAATTAAAAAATAACTTTGATGTAGATTCAATTAAACGAATTACTTTAAAATACATTCCGGAAGAAAATATAGATATAGATATAACAATATACTTTGTTGTTGGTCTTGCTCAGGGTGTAGTAAAAGGAAACTATGCAGGAATTGAAATATTATATGCATCCAATAATGAATCTACATATTTATGGCTTGCACATGAATTATATCATTGTTTCACCTTAAGACTACCTTATGAAACTATTGTAGATTCAACTTATGAAACATTAAATAAAATACTCTATTATTTAGTTGATGAAGGTATAGCAACAGCTATTTCAGATCCATCTATAAATGAACGGGAAATTGAGTTTGCTAACGCTTATTTAATGAGATTTGATTTTATTCTCAAGATCGCATTTAAAAGTAATCAAAAGAAAAAATTTGATAATTTAAAGAAAACTATAGATAATCCAACGGCGCACGATGTTGGAAAAGTAATGGCACACATTATTAAAGAACAATTTGGAATAACTGAACTTAAAAATTGCGCGAGAAAACCTAAATTGTTTTTATTAAAATATCAGGAAGCGGCCAAAAAAATAAATAATCCTGAAATCGTATATATTTTTGATGAATTGACTGTAAAGAAAATTAAGGAATTAAAGTGGGAAATAAGAAAACCTGAATAATCCTCATAGACTGAAATGTTATGGTATTTTACAAAATCACTAACAATTTTAAGTATACTAATAAAGGCTGATGAGTAGGATTAAAGTGCCTTTTTTAATATAAAATCAAAGATATAAAGTTAAATAAAATAGGAAAGTTCTACTTTAGAACCAGAAATTTTCTAAAATTAAACTGGAATAAATTTTAAAAATTATTTGAAATTTTATTAAGTTACTGTTATATTTTCTTTTAAAAGCAAAATAAATTTAAAAGGAGGTATGTATGAAATTAAAGGATTTTTCAGTTAGAATTGCAGGACTTGCAGGTGATGGCTCCCTTTTAGCAGGGGAAGTCCTTGCCTATGCTTTAAAAAGAAGGGGACTTTACACAGTTTCTGTAAGAGATTTCCCTTCTAACATACGGGGTTTACCTACAAGTTTAACTATAAGGGCAAATGTGGAAAGAATTTTTTCCTGGAATGATTATATAGACGCACTTATTGCACTCGAACCAAAGGCAGTATATAGTCACTTAAAAGATATAAGAATTGAAGGTGTTATTATAATAGATGAGGAGTTTAAATCCGAAAATCTTGGAAGAGATGATGTTTATTTATATCCTCTTCCTTTGAGAAAAAAAGCAAGGGAAATGTTTAAAAAGGAAATTTTTAAGAATATAATAGCACTTGGATTTCTGGGTTATGTTTTCAATATTGAACCTGAGGAAATTAAAAACTCTATTATGTTCTATTTAAAAGGGAGAAGTGGTGAAATCATAGAAAATAATATGAAAGCCTTAGAAGAGGGTTATTCCCTTGCTAAAAATCTTTTGAAAAAGAGATATGAAATTGAAAAATCTATTGATCCAGGAAGATATTATTTATCTGGAAATGAAGCAGTAGCTCTTGGTGCTATTGCTGCTGGATGCAGATTTTTTGCTGCATACCCTATAACTCCTTCTACAGAGGTTTTTGAATTTCTCGCAAAATACATGCCAAAATTCGGAGGAATTACAATTCAGTGTGAAGATGAAATAGCCTCAATTAATATGGCTATTGGTGCATCCTTTGCTGGATTGAGAGCTATGACTTCAACAAGCGGTCCAGGGATGGATCTCAAAACTGAGGCGATTTCCCTTGCTTCAATGGCAGAAGTTCCTCTTGTTATTTATCATGCTCAGAGAGGAGGTCCATCAACAGGATTGCCAACAAAAACTGGTCAGGAAGATATAAATCATATTCTTTTTGCAGGGCACGGTGATGTCTCAAGAGCTGTACTTGTTCCATCCACTCCTGAAGAAAGTTTTGAATTTACTTTCAGGGCTTTTAACATTGCAGAAAAATATCAAATTCCTGTTATTGTGTTATCAGAACAGGCAGTTTCCCAGAATCAGCAGACAATTGATGATATTCCCTATGATGGTAATTTAAAGTGGGAAAGAGGGAAAATTTTAAGTGAAGAAGAAGTTTTCGAGTATGTTAAAGCTGGTAAAGTTTATGAAAGATACGAATTAACTGAGGATGGGATTTCTCCACGGGCTATTCCAGGAACAAAAGGGGTTATAGTTAGATATAATTCCAATGAAAAAACACCTGATGGATTCATAGATGAGGAGAATGAATACAGGGTTCAAATGGTTCAAAAAAGGTTAAAAAAACTTGAAAGAATTATTGAAGATGTTCCTGAACCTGAATTCTATGGCAATAAAAACGCACCAAATATACTGATTGGTATTGGTTCATCACTTGGACCAATGAGAGAATCTCTTATTAGACTTAAAAATGAAGGTATAGAAATGTCATATCTCAGAATAAGAACCCTTATGCCACTTCATGAAGACTATATTTACTCTTTAACCTATAACAAAAATGTTTTTATATGTGAATTAAATTCATTTTCACAGCTAAAAAACTATCTTTCAAGGATATGGGGGAGAAAGCAAAATGTTTATTCAATTAAAAAATATTCAGGTTTTCCTTTTAAACCCTCTGAGATAATAAGTGAAGTTAAAAAAATTCTAAAAAAGGAGAATTAAGATGGAAAAACTTTTAAACTTTGAGATAACTTCAGTTAAGGCTTATGAGGGTAAAAAGAGTACTTGGTGCCCTGGTTGTGGTGATTTTGGAGTTCTTGCTGCTTTAAAACAAGCACTTTTTGAACTTGGAATTTCACCTTATGATGCAGCAGTTATAAGTGGAATTGGCTGTTCTTCAAAATTTCCTGATTATATAAATACCAATGCCTTCCATACAATCCATGGAAGACTTCTTCCTGTTGCTACCGGAGTTAAACTTGCAAATCAGAAATTAAATGTAATAGTTACAGGTGGAGACGGTGATGGTTACGGAATAGGTGGTAACCACTTTATGCATGCCGCAAGGAGGAATATAAACCTTACTTATATTGTTATGAATAATGAAATTTACGCTCTAACTAAAGGCCAAGTTGCACCTACCTCTCCTTACGGTTTTGTAAAAGGGACAACTCCTTATGGTTCAAAGGATAATCCTATAGAGCCCTGTTTAATATCTCTTTCAGCAGGTGCAACATTTGTAGCAAGGGGTTTTTCAGGTGATACAAAAAATTTAAAGGAATATTTAAAAGAAGGTATAAAACATAAAGGCTTTTCCCATATTGATGTACTTTCTCCTTGTGTTACTTTTAATGAAGAATATTCTTATGATTATTTCAGGGAAAATATAGAGTTATTAAATGGACCATTTGCAAGGAGAGAAGAGGCCATTGCTAAAATTATGGAAACATGGAGAAAAGGTAAGATTCCTGTTGGAATTTTTTATGTTGAAGAGAAAAAGCATTATGAATTGGATATCTTTGGAAAAGAAGATTACTCAATAGTGGAAGAATTTAAAACACAAAAAATGCTTTCAAAGGAAGAACTTTTAAAGTTGATAGAAAACAAAAAATAAAAAAGGGGGGATTTTACCCCCCTTTAAAAATTTAAAAAAATACTATTTTAAGGAGCAGTTAAACCGTAATGTTCGTAATTCTTTTTAATAAAGCTCTTCCACTTTTCTGGAACAGCATCTTCCGCATAGATCGCTTGAACCGGACAGACTGATTCACAGGCTCCGCAATCAATACAAACCTGTGGATTTATATAAAGCTGATCTGAGCTTTCGTATTCTGGTTCATCTTTTCTTGGATGTATGCAATCCACCGGGCAAACTTCTACACAAGCTGTATCCTTAACTCCAATACAGGGTTCGCAAATAATATATGCCATTATTCCCTCCTTATTTCATGCCGGAGGAGGGATTTGAACCCTCACCTCCTTAACGGAGAGCGGATTTTGAGTCCGCCGCGTCTTCCGTTCCGCCACTCCGGCTATTTTTTGAATAAAAATTATACCCTTTTGAACTTATTATGTGCAATTTTTCTTATTTTTATTTGGAATAGAAATTGCATTTTTGTAAATTGAAAAAGGAGGTTTGAAATGGGAAAAATAAAGATACTCGGTATAATTACTCTGATTCCCCTTTTATGGGGATGCATAATAAAAGAAGAAAATATTTATACTAATTACCCTGTTGAAGTTGATACTATACCACCTTCAGCACCAAGAGGACTTTATTCTGTTACTGGTGATCAGAAAGTTTATCTTTACTTTATTCCTAATACTGAAAAAGACCTCGCAGGATACTATGTGTGGAGGGGTTTCTCCTATGAAGGACCCTATGAAAAAATTGCAAATCTCCCCCCCTCTAAAACAAGCTTTATTGATTATAATGTACAAAATGGAATAACTTACTATTATGCTGTATCCGCTTATGATACAGCAGGGAATGAGTCAGACCTTTCTCCTGAGGAAGTGTTTGATACTCCAAGACCTGATGGTGAGGATGTTTTATGGAGTTATCTTATTTATCCTGATTTTTCTGGATTTGATTTTTCAAATCAGTCTGTATGTTCCTATCTATCTCCAAACTGTGATTTTTATTATAAATACGATACCTCAGATAAAGTAGGCTATATAATTGTACCAGATACACTTACATGGATTCAGGATATGGGGTACGCTGAAAGTTTTGATGAAATAAGTTATGCACCTTTATACGGATGGTCAAAGATAGGTGTTCTTGAAGCAATCGAAGGTCATATTTATGTTTTCTGGACAAGAGATAATCATTTTGCAAAAATAAGAGTTTTGAGTTTAGGTAATAAATTAGCTTTTGAGTGGGCTTATCAAATAGACGAGGGAAATAGGGAGCTTTCTTTACCCTCTGAAGGGTTCAAACCCCTTAAAATTAAATAAGGAGGTATGAAATGAAAAAGTTAATTTTAATATTAGCTTTCCAATTCCTTGCCTTAAAGGCAGGGATGGTGGATGTCTGGGTTGAAGGTGGTCCAAAGTCTATATATACAGCTGGTGAAAGATTAAAAATTAATGTTATTTCAAAAGTAGATGGTTATCTTTACTTATATAATATTGACCCCAATGGAAGAACTAAATTAATATTTCCTGCCGGAAGACCTGTATATATACATGCAGGTGTCCATTATGTTTTACCCGATGATTTTTACGATGATATTGAATGGACTTCTTCTTATGATCCAGGTATTGAATATATTTATGCTGTTGTTGTTCCCTATCCAATTTATGATATGCCCCTTGATTGTTTTGAACCTCTGCCTCCTGAATCTTATATATATTATGATTATGATGATATAAGATTTGCTCTCGTTTTCAGTTTCAGACCACCCTTCTGGTTTCCAAGGGTTTATTTTGGCGCATGGACAAGTTATTATGTAATTCCAAGGTATTATGTATATCATCCGGCACCATGGTATTGCTACGATTGCCATCATCCGCATGTTTTTGTTCATTTTTATTTTGATTTTTGTCCCTTATATGAAATAAGAGTTTATGAATATAGATATGTTTATGTTCCAAGGTATGTAAAATATGCACCTCCCAGATACAGAATAAGAACAAGGTGGGAATTTACAAGAGAAATTACACCTGAAAAAAGAACCCGTCTCCAGGAAATAGAAAAGGAAACAAGGATAAGAGTAAGAGAAAAAGGGGTTGTGGAAGGTAAACCTGTAAGGGAGATGATTGAAAAAAGAGAAATCAGGAAGGACATGGAAAAAGAAAGAATAAGGGAATCTAAAGGAGAAATAAAGACTCGACCAGAACATGAACAAAAAAGAATCAGAGAAACTGAAGTTGAAAGGAAAAGGGAATATAAGGAATATGAAGGAAAAAATATTTATGAGTCAGATATCAAAAAAGTAAAAGAGAATAAAGAGATGGAAAAGGAAGAATCAGAAGATTACAGAAAAAGAGTTTCTAATCCTATAAAAAGCCAGGAGTTAAGAAAGGAAAGAGAAAGTAGAATTCAAAGAGAACAAGGAGCCAGAATTCACAGGGAAAAAGTTGAAACTGATTTGAAAAAAGGTGGAGTTTTGCCTCAAAATAAATCAGAAACAAAAAGGACAAGGAGATGAAAAAAATTTTAATCTTACTTATTGCACCTTTTCTACTTCATTCAATAGAGATTAATAAAAAGTCAGAATCATCAAAATCTAAAAGGGTAGAGCTCAAAAGTGAAATAATTTATAAAGTTAAAAGAGATACTCTTGATAGAGATGGTGACGGAATAACTGATAAATTCTTTAAAAGATTAAGGGATAGGGAAGGAAAATTTTACACTCCTTACAAGGAAAAAACTGAAAATAATAAAAAGGAATCTGAAAGACAAAGGGATATACAAAGGATAAAACCAAAATCAAGATCGAGGTAAAATCTATTTACGCCGGTTATAAAGACCCCCCTGTATTAAGGGGGGTCTCCTTTTATTTAAAAAAGGGTGATATTCTTTCAATTCTCGGTAAAAATGGAACAGGTAAAACAACACTTTTAAGGGTTCTTTCCGGTGTATTAAAACCCTTAAAAGGTGAGATTAATTTTGATGGAAAAGATATTTTTAAAATGGATCCTCTTGAAAGGGCAAAAAAAATTTCCTATTTGCCCCAGTTTTATGAATCTGATGTTCCTTTTACAGTTTATGAAATGGTTGAACTCGGTTTTTATCCTTATACAAAAGTTGATAAAGAAAAGTTAGATTATTTTTTAAGAATTTTTGATATTTATGAATTAAAAAATAAAAAATTTACAGAACTTTCAGGTGGTCAGAAACAAAAGGTTCTTCTTGCAAGATCTCTTGTTAAGGACCCTGAACTTATTCTCCTTGATGAGCCAAGTCTTCATCTTGATTTTGAAAATACCTTTTTAATTTTTAATATTATGAAGAATATTGTTAAAAGAGAAAATAAAAATTTAATTTTTGTAATACATGATATTAATATTGCTCTTAAATTTTCTGATTATTTTCTTTTTCTAAAAGAAAATGGAAATACGCTTTTTGTGGAAAAAAATAAAATTTTTGAGAAAAAAGAAATTATTAGTGAATATCTTGGCTTTAATGTTAAAATTTTTAATTTACAAGGAGAAAATTTTATCTTTTATAGATGAATATTTACCTTGTAACAGGTGGAGCTGGTTTTATTGGTTCTAATTTTGTGAGATATTTGATAAAAAAGGAAAAGGATGCAAAAATAATTGTCTATGATTCTCTTGAATATTCAGGCCACCCTTTTAACCTTTATCCTTATCTGAATGAGGAAAATATCTTTTATGCTGGCTTTGGCAAGGATATTTACAAGGGTAAAAAAAATTTTCTAAAAAGTAATTATAAAGTTTTGAAAGAAAAAGATCTCGAAAAAGAAATAAAAAAATTTCTTGAAGGTGAGGAAAAGATTTTTCTTCTTGTAGCTTCCGTTACAAATGTAAAGCCATTAAAACTTGTTATGAAATACTCAAATAATATTTTTCATTTTGCTGCAGAAACCCATGTTGATAGGTCAATTCTTTATCCACATAGATTCATTTTTACAGATATACTGGGAACTTATTTTTTAATTGATACTTTCAGAGAAATTCACGGAGAAAAGGGAAAGTTTATTCATATATCAACAGATGAAGTTTATGGGGAAATTTTAAAAGGAAAAGCAAAAGAAAATCACCCTTTTTATCCCTCAAGTCCATATTCTGCAAGTAAGGCAAGTGCTGATAGGATTGTTTATTCTTATTATAAAACTTACAGAATACCTGTAATCATAGTAAGACCTGCTAATGTTTTTGGAGAAAGACAGTTTCCTGAAAAATTTATACCCCTTTCTATTATGAAGGTATTGATGAAAGAAAAAATTCCCCTTTATGGAGATGGAAATCAGAAAAGAAGCTGGATTTATATAGAAGATGCTGTAAAGGCTATATACCTTGTTTATAAAAAGGGTAAAATTGGTGAGGAGTATAACATACCTGGTAGCACCGAAGTAAAAAACATCAGGCTCGCTGAACTTATCTGTAAATTAGGAGGATTAAATAAGGAGGAAGGGATTGAGTTTATTAAGGATAGACCTGCTCATGACAGGAGATATTCAATGGATGGCAAGAAAATATTTGAACTCGGTTTTAAGCCTGAATGGAAATTTAAAGATGCTCTTAAAAAAACTTTTGAATTTTATAAGGAAAATTTTTATTTTTATAGAGAATTACTTCTAAATAAAAAAGTTAAGAATTTTTTGGAAACGTGGTACAGCAGATTGCGAAAATGAAAGATATTGTTAAATTTTTTGATTATAATCTAAAGAAAAAAAATTTAAAAGAAATTTTTAAATTTATTAGAAAAAATTTTGTTTTTCTTTATGAGAATGTGTATATTCTTATTGAAATTGAATCTTATTTAAAGGAAATTGATAAGATTAAAGATATTGAAGATAATCTTTTTAAAATTCTTCTTGCAAGAGTTTATTGTGTTAAACATGAAGAAGAATCAATCAAAGAGGTGTATAAGAATTTTGATTTAAATACTCTTGAAAAGGAATATCACAGTTTTTATTATTTTACCGTTGCTCTATATTATTTTAACAGAAAAAAATTTAACATTGCTCTAAAAATTTTAGAAAATGGCTATGAACTTACAGAAAAGGGAGAAAAAGAAACTGATATTTATATAAAATCAAAGATAGAGAATTTAAGAGGTATAATATCCTTTCATTTTTCAAATTATGAAGATGCTTTAAAACACTTCAATACTTCTTATATTCTTTCAGAAAAAATGAATATTTCTGAATCAAGCAGAAGGGGAATTATGGAAAATATTGCAATGATTCACTTTGTAAGAGGTGATTTTGAAGAATGCATAAAAATATGTGAGGATGTTTTAAAAAAAACAAAGGAAAGAAATTATGATTACAGAATTTTTAGAAAAATTAGTGCAAGTTTTTTAAATCTTGGAGATTTTGAAAAAGCTGAGAAATTTATAATTGAAGCACTTAAAAATATTGAAAAATTTAAAGGTCCTGAATTCTATAAGATTTTTATTTATATAGATTATATTGATATCCTCATTAATAAAAATAAATTTCGTGAAGCAGAAAAATATGTAAAAAAATTAGTCAAATTTAGAAATAAGTATTGCTTCATGGATATCAATTCTAATATTGATTTAACTCTCATTAAGTATTTCTTAATAAAAGAAGAATTTGAAAAAGTTCAGGAATTTTTAACAAATTTTAAAGGATCAGATAATCACCTTTTTCTATCGGAATATTTTCTTTATTCGGCTATTTTTTATTATTATAAAAAAGACTTCTTAAAAGCAGAAGAGTATTATAGAAAAGCTTCCTATATTGCACCTGAATTTTCATTTATTTCAAAACTAATTAATTTCATCTATTCTTTTTATCTTTTAAGTAAAGGTGATAAAAATTTTATAGAACTAACTCTCAAACAAAATTTACCTTCTGTCTTTGAAGATTTTTTTAATGATAAGGGAAAATTTAAAAGTGATTTGACTCATATTGATATTATCAAAAGATTTTCAAGATTTTTTATTTAAATGAAAAGGTATAATAAATTTTCAGAACATCTTAAGAATCTTTTTGGAGAAAAAGTTTGGAAAATTTCAGTGGATGCAGGTTTTAGATGTCCACCACAGGCGAAGTGTATTTATTGCTATAACCCATCTTTTGTCCCTGAGACAGCAAGAAGAAAAGTTCCTTTAAAAGAGCAAATTTTAAAGGGTATGGAAATAATTAGAAATAAAAGAAAGGTTAATAAATTCATTGTTTATTTTCAAGCATTTACAAATACTTATGGTGATATAGAATTTATGAGAAAAGTTTATTATGAAGCATTAAATACCCATCCTGATATTGTTGGAATTTCAATTGGAACAAGAAGTGATACCGTAGGAGATGAAGTTTTGGAACTTCTTTCTGAACTTAATAAGAAAACTTATTTATGGGTTGAACTGGGTCTTCAATCAGCAAATGATAAAACAATGGAAATAACAAAAAGGGGGCACAATGTTAAAAATTTTGAGGAAGCTGTTTTTAAATTAAAGGAAAATAATATTAGGGTTATGGCTCATGTTATTATAGGATTACCTGGAGATACATACGATGACTGGATGAATACTGCTTTCTTTTTAAATAAATTGAAAATTGACGGAGTTAAAATTCATCCATTACATATTGTTAAATATACTGAACTTGAGAGATGGTATAAAGAAGGAAAATATAAACCCCTTGAAATTGAGGAGTATATAAATGCTGTATGTGATTTTATTGAAAGACTCAAAGAAAATATTTTAATCGCAAGATTAACAGGAGAAGCCCCTGACAATTTATTGGTCGCACCTGATTGGTGTAAAAATAAAATGATTGTATTAAATAAAATTGAAAGGGAACTGGAAAAAAGGGAGAGTTTCCAGGGTAAATACCTTGAAGATTTAAAAACCTTTACTCTGAAAAATCCATAAAATATAAGGTTCTTTTTCCTTTTCTTTTATTTCTTTTAATTTTTTTATTATTTCTTCATCATCTTTAAAATTTAATAGTGATTCAATAGCCTCTGCCCTTATTTTTTTATTTTTATTTTCACAGAATTTTAAAAAAACTTCTTTTACTTCAGAATCCATTTCTTTTATTCCTTTTAAAACCCTTAAAAGATGAAATAAAGTTCTATCGCTAAATTTTTGGTTAATTTTCTCAATTAAATAAGACCTTACAGAATCCACATTATCCCTTAAAATTTTTTCTGCACCAAATCTAACAAGAGCATCATTGTCTTGTAATAAGGGAACTATTTTTTTTAAAATTTTTTTTCTTTTTATCTCTCCGCATGCTCTTATAAGTGATATTTTTATTTCAGGACTATTTTTATTTAAATATTTAAATAACTCTTCAAAATTCTCCGTTTTTAATTTTGATAATGAATAGATTATATTCGCCTTAAATAAATCTCTTTTTTCTTTTCTTAACAATTTCCATAATTCTTTTTCCATATCTTTAACTTCTGCTTCACCTGTTAGATAGATAATATTCAATTTTGATGTATCATTTTTTTCTTTTAAAGCTTCCCTCATATAGAATGCACTTAACTCTTTATTTTCTTTTATAACTTCCTTAATTGCCCTTAATTCTAAACTGTTAAGTGTTTTTATTTTATTATTAAAAATATAAATAAGTGCCTCCTCTTTTCTCTGCGCTAAAACCTTTCTTGCCTTTGGAACAATCTTTTTATACTTACCTACCTCCCATTCAGAAGCAAGTTTAAATAAAGAATCAATATCTAAATCAAGGGGAATTTCCATATCTACTCCTTCTTCTTCCGGTTCGCGAGTTTCAACTGTGTCAGAATCATAACTTAATCCAAATTCTCCCTTTGAAATTAAAAAGGGTTCTTTTTTTAAATTTTCTCCCTTATAAAAATCCTTTCCTTTTAAATCAATAAAAATACCTATTCCAATTTTCCCCCTTGACATTTTTCCTCCACCCTGACCGAATTCCTCAGTTGTTACATAGATATCATTTCCTTCTGAATCAATAAATATACCAACTGAGGTATTTAAACCTATTCCTTGACCTCCTGAAACTTTATAAGTATCATGCCCTTTTTTGTCAATAAGTATACCAACAGAGTAATCATGCCCTTCACCCTGAGCAGGACCGAATCTTGAAATATATTCATCATCACCTTCTAAATCAAAAAGTGCTCCACAGGCCAAGTGAATGCCTGCCCCCTGACCGTATTCTGCTAAGTGATATAAATCATTTCCCTTACCATCAATTAAAATTCCTGTTCCATACCAATAAGCAGAGCCCTGTCCATATACTTCTGAATAATATATATCATTTCCTTCTCCATCAATTAAAAGAGCAACACCACCACCAAGATAGGGTCTTATGCCAAGAGAAAACCCCTGTGCAAAAGACCTTGTTTCATCAGGCAAAAGAGGTATATGATAATTCTTACCATAAGCTATATATGAATCCATACCCTTTCTATCATAGAGAATTGAAAATCCCAATGTTCCTGAAAAAGCTTGGCCCTTTTCTGTTACCTTATATAAATCATTGCCATCAAAATCAAATAAAAAGGATTTTCCAAAGAAGGAAGCAGATTGTGAGAAAAAATCTGATTCATAGATATCATTCCCTTCCTTATCAAAAAGAAAACTAATTCCAAACATAGATGAAGAAATTGAAAAGAATTTTCCCCTTCTTAAATCATTACCTTTTAAATCAAATTGAATTGAAACTCCAAAAAAGGATGAGCAGATGGAAAGGGCTTTATCTGAAATATAAGAATCGTTTCCTTCTTTATCGATTAAAATTGAAAAGGGTATAGAATAAAACAAATTTGAGGAACCTACCCTATCTAAATATTTGTCATTACCTTTTAAATCAAAAATAATAAAAAAACTGTCACCTTTATATATGTTATCTTCCTCTTTACTGTTTATCACAATATATCCAAGCTCTGTTTTTATTACTGTATCCCTTAAATTTTCTGCATTTATAAGTGAATAGGTTAAAAAAATTAAATTTTCAAAGGAAATTTTTAAACCTTGAAAGAGTTTTTCTCTATTTATTTTTAATAAATATTTTGCAATCTTCTTCTCCTTCCATTTTTTTGCCTTAATTTTATTTCCCTTTTCTCTTTCAAAAATAGCATATAAAGTATCATCATTTTTATCATTTTCATCTTCAAAAAGAAGAGTTATATTGTAAATCAATGTATCAAGTTTTTCTTTTTCAATATTTGAAAAGGAATTTTTGATAATTTCTTTAGCCCTTTTTAAATTATTTATCGTTTCTTCTAAGATATTCTCAAAATTTTCTTCTTTGATTTTTAATTTAAAAATTTTTTCAATAATTTCCCTTTCATCTGAGTTAAAATCTTTAAAAATTTTTTCTGCGTATTCAGGAATTTTAAAAGGTTCTTTAAGAAAAAGGAGGGTTAGAGAATCCTTTAAATTTGTAAATATACTTTTATCCTTTTCAAAGGAAAGGTCTTTAATTTCAAGGTATTTATAAGATAGAATATCTTTTATAAGTGATTCTTCTTCATAATTAAGGAAGTTAAATAAAAGAAAGAAAATCATTTTTTATTTTAAAATAATTAACTTTAAAATATCCTATAATGAGAACAAAAAATTATCCTATTGGTTCTGACTACTATTTTGAATTTTCATTTCTTTTTAAAAAAAAGAAAAATATTTTTAAGTTTTGGAAGAGTTATTTGAAAAATTTTAAACTCTTTTTTTCAGGAAGAGATGCTCTTCGTTTTCTTCTTAAAAATTTAAAAGAAAAATATTTTTATCTTTTACCAAGCTATACCTGCTATGAAGTTATAAGACCTTTTGAGGAATTATCCCTTGATTTTGATTTTTATAGAGTTTATTTTGACCCAAAACCCCAAATTGATTTTGATGATATAAAGAAAAAAGCAGCAAGGTATAAAAATCCTATTGTTATAATAATTGAATATTTTGGGTTTCCAGTAGATTATGAACTTGAAATTCCCTTTATACTTGATATAAGTCATTCTCTTTTAACCTTTAAAAAAAGAAATTTTAAAATAAAACCATCCTTTATTTTTGGCTCTTTGAGGAAAATTTTACCCTTACCTGATGGAGGTGTTCTTTTTTTTGATGGAGAGATTAAGGATTCTGTTAAAAACTTTGATTATAAAACTTTTTTAATTAAATTATCAGCTTATCTTATAAGAAACTTTCACAATTTTCTTCCTGATTTAACAAAGCCTTTATTTTCCTTTGCCTATGATGTTCTTGATAGAAATTATGAAAAAAAATTAACAGATAATAAAGATTCCAAAAAACTCTCTTTTTTAACAAATTACATTTTAAAAAGAATTCCATATGAATTTATAATAGAAAAAAGAAGGCAAAATTTTATTTATCTTTTAAAAAACCTTAATTTTGAAAAAATACAGCCACTTTACACAGACCTGCCAGAGGGTATATGTCCCTTGAATTTCCCATTTTTTAGTAACAATAAACATAAAATAAAAGATTTTCTGATTAAAAACAGGATATACCCACCAACACTATGGCCAGATATTCACCCTTTAATAAAGAAGGAGAATTATCCAGAAATTCACAAAATTCCTGAGAAAATACTTTCTTTACCTATCGATCACCGTTATAATATTAATGATATGAAAAAAATAAAGGAGGTAATTGAAAGATGTTTGAGTTAATTTTATTTTTTTCAATTTTTAATAATTTTACACATTCAGATACTTTTTACAGTGTTTGTAATAGGAATGATACAATTTTTATAACAGGTGATCACGGTATTTATCTTGTTGATTTTAATAAGGATTCAGTTTTTTACAAATTTACAAATTCTGATTCAATTCCCCTATACCCTTATTATGCTATTTTTTTAAAAGATAGCCTTTTAAATTTAACAAATTCTGAAAATCTTATTGTTATAAATTTAAAAAATAACAAAAAGTATTTTTATCCTCCTCTTTTTCTTGAAAGAGATATTTACAGGGAAATAAAGATAAAAGGTGATACAGTTTTTTTAGCAGGTAATAGGGGTTTAAAGGGGATATATAGAAATAAAACAATTGATACTTCTGATGATTCACTTTTCTTTGAAAGAAAAAATTATTTTCCTAAGGATACCGTAATTTCTCTTGAAATAATAAAAGATACCTTATTTGTTGGAACAAAATTAGGTCTTTATAAAATTAAAATTGATTTACTGGGAAGGATCCCCCCAACTTTCCATTCTGGAATTGCGACAGGGAAAATAGGTGATATCTTTATCTTTAATAATAAAATTTTTGTTTCTTCTGATAGTTTTTTGTATTTATACCCTGATTCTCTTTTAGCTAAATTTCCATATATTATAAATTCTCTAAATGGGAATTCTGACACATTATTTGTAGGGACAGAAGGTGGTTCATATATTTTTTATAATGGTCAAAAATTAAAATTCAGTAATTTCAATACAAAAAGTTTGATTAAGGTTAAAAATAAAATTTATCTCCTTGGAAAAGGTATTGTAATTTATGATTATAAAAATTCTCTTTTTTTAAATTTCAAAAATTATTTTAAAGAATTAACTTCCAATTCCATTTCTTCTGTTAAAAAATTTGGAAAATATTACCTTTTTTCCCATGATAGAGGATTTGATATTTTTAATGAAAAATATGAAAGGTTAAATAAATTATTAAGTGGTTGGATAAGAACCCTTGATGTAAATTCTAAAATTATAATCACTTCCCCTTGGTGTGGTCCAATTTTTAAGATTGATTCTCTTTTCAATATATATGATACTTTAAATCTTTCTACCTGTATTCAGCTTTTAAAATTTTTTAATGATTCTACCTTTTTTGTTTTAAAGCCTGCACAGAATTCAATAGAAATAAGGAATTTAAAGGATGAGAAAATTAAAGAAATTTTTAACCTTGGTTATGCAACAGATATAGAAAAATGTGCTGATTTTTATTTTGTTTCCAATACAGATGGTAATATTTATAAAATTGATAAAAATTATAATGCCAATTTTGTTATGAATGCAGGTTATCCTGTTTATGATATATCAATTTATGAAAATAAGATTTTTTTTGCAACAAATTCAGGGTTATTTGAATATAAATTGCCTGATTTTCAATTTATTAAAAATTATAGGACTTTTGATTCTTATACTGTTTCAGTAATAAATGATAAATATGGAAATACTTATGCTATTACAAGAAGTGGGTTAATTTTTATTTCAAGGAGTGGTGATGAAAAAATTTTTGAATCTTCCCATAATACTCTTACAAGGACTGAAAATGTTGATTTTAATTCACAGTGCTCTGCTTCCCTTTTATATTATGATAATTTAAATAATGAAATTATAATAGGTACAAAGGATGGAGTCTCAATTATGAATATAAATGTTTTTGGGCCCCAGGAAATAGAAGAACCCCTTGTTTTTCCCAATCCCTTTAAAAAGGAGACAGGTTTCTTTTACATAAAAACAAAAGATGCCTTAAAGGAGATTTTTGTTTATTCACCATCAGGCAGGATTAAAAAATTGAATTTTGTAAGTTCAGGTGATAGAGTCAGGGTGGATGCTTTGGCCCTTGAAAGGGGTTTTTACCTTTTAGTTATAAAGTCTGATAAGGGTATGAAGATAAAAAAAATAATTTGTGAGTGATGAAATTTAAAACTTATCCAGAGGATTTTGTGGTGGAAGAGGTTTTAAAGAAGGATGTTTTAAAAGATAAAGGGTTATATAAAGTTTTTAAAGCAAGAAAAATAGACCTTGAAAGTTTTTATTTAAAGAGTCTTCTTGAGAAAACCTTTAATGCAAAAATAAGTTTTTTAGGTTTGAAGGATAAAAAGTCTTTGAGCATTTTTTATTTTTCTGCAAAAGGAAATATTCCAAATTATATAAAATTTAAAAACTTTTCTGCTGAACTTGTTGGTTTTTCTGATAAAGAGTTAAACTCCTATGATCTTGAAAAGAATAATTTCAAAATAACTTTAAGAGGTATAAAGGAAAGGGAATTAAATAAAATTTTTCAAATTCTTGAGGATATTAAGAAAAATGGTTTCCCCAATTATTTTGATATACAGAGATTGTCCTCAGATGTTTCCTCTCTCTTTTTCTCGCTGTTAATGAAAGGAAATCTTAAAGAGGCAATAAAGGTTCACCTTTTATCCCTTTCACCTGAGGGAAGAAAGAATTTAAATAGGTTCAAAAAATATGTAAAAAGATTTTTTGATAAACCAGAGAGAATTCTTCCCTATGCACCTTCTGATAAGGATAGAGAAACTATAAAAAAATTAATTAAGGGTGATTATAGGGGAATTATAGAAGAGATAGAAGAAGATTTGTTAAAAATTTATTTTGAAAAATTTTCATCCCTTATATGGGATAAATGTGCCAGTAAATTTCTTAAAAAAGGTAAAATAAGTTTTAAAAAGGGTTTTGCTATTAAGATAAAAAATCTTTTCCTTTTTGTTCCTGAGATTGTTAACGATGAGGTAAAGGATATTTTGAGTGAATCTATATTTCCTGTTCCTGGAACAGAAAGAATTCCCTCTCATCCTGAATTTGAAAAAATTTTAATTTCAGAATTAAAAAAAGAGAATCTCAGTTATCCATTAAAAGTCCCTGAATTTTTGGAAAATTTTTCCTTTAAAGGGTTTAAAAGAAAATTATGGGTATATCCTATGGATTTGAGTTTTGATTACGACAGAGAAAAACTTTTGCTTTCTTTTTCTTTACCTCCTGGTTCCTATGCTACAATTTTATTAAAAATTTTAATGAGGAGGCTTAATTTAAGAACTTCTCGACAGTAATAAAATAGCGAATATGGCAAGTATTATTCCAATATACCCTTGTAGACTTAATTCTTCTTTTAAAAATATCCTTGCAAGTATAAGAGTAAAAGCAGGATAAAGGGATGTTAAAGGGACTATTATGGATGCTTTTCCTTTTGTAAGTGCGAGATAAAAAAATACCGTTCCTATGGTTCCTGAGAATAGTGCAAGTAAAAGGTAAACTAATCCTTCTGGTCTAAAGTTCAAATCTTTTCTATAAAGGAAAAAAAGAAATGTTGAGAAAAAAAGCGACATAATACTTGAGAAAATGAAGTATTCATACCACCTGTAATAATATGTAGAAAATTTTGAAAAAAATCCCCAAAATCCCCAAGCAATAAGTGTAATTATTGATAAAATTAAATAGTTCATCTATAAATTTTAAGATAAGTTTTTCTTATAATTATATTTAAAATTAAAAAGGAGGATAAAAGTGGCTACCAATAAATTAAACGAAGTTTTAAAAAAAGAATTATTAAAACTCAAGGAAGAAGGTAGATTAAAGGGAAAGGAATATATTATAACAGGAATTAAAAAACCGGAAAATGGTAAAGGACCAAGGTATTTCTTGAAGGGTTTTGGAAATAAGGAATTTATAAGAATGAATTCTAATTCATATCTTGGAATGTCGCTTCTTGAAGATATAATAAAAATAGAAGAAGAATATGCAAGAAAATTTGGTGTTGGTCCAGGTGCAGTGAGATTTATAAGTGGAACCTTTGAACCCCATAGATTGCTTGAAAAAAAGCTGGCAGAATTTCATAAAAGGGAAGACTGTATGATTTACAGTGCAGCCTATGTCACGGTTATTGGTGTTCTGGCTGCTCTTATAAATGCTGAAACAATTGTTTTAAGTGACGAGTTAAATCACAACTGTATTATAAATGCCATAAGGTTATCAAGACCCAAGGAAAGACTTATTTATAAGCATCTTGATATGAAGGATCTTGAGGAAAAAGTTAAAGGTGTTCTTGGAAAGGCAAAAAGACTTATTATTGTTACTGATGGAGTTTTCAGTATGAGAGGTGATTTTGCACCTTTAAAGGAAATAGAAGAGATTTCAAATAAATATGATGAATATTTTGAAGAAAACATAATAGTAGTTGTAGATGATTCTCATGGAGTTGGTGCTTTTGGTGAAACTGGAAGAGGAACTGAGGAATATACAGGTGCAAGATGTGATATTTTGATAGGAACACTTGGTAAGGCATTCGGAGTAAATGGTGGTTATGTTGTATCTGATGAAGTGATAATAAATTACTTAAAGGAAGTTGCTATAACATATGTTTACTCAAATCCTATAACACCAGCTGAGGCAGCTTGTGCTCTTAAAGTTATCGAATTTCTTGATAGCAAAGAAGGTAGGAAAAGGCTTGAATACTTAAGAGAATTAACAAAGTATTTCAAGGAAAACCTTTTAAAGCTTGGATACGAGACGATTTTAAGCTCCCATCCCATTGTTCCTCTTTTAATAAGGGATACATGGAAAACAAGGGATCTTGTTAATTATTTAATTGAAAATGGAATTTTAGCAACAGGTCTTACCTATCCAATAGTTCCAAGAGGGGATGAAACTATAAGATTTCAAGTAAATGCAGATCATACCTATTATGATATTGATTATGTTTTGAGTGTTCTTGAAAAATATAAAAGAGAAAAATTTTAAAAATTATTAATGGAATGGGAGGTTTGGCTTTTAAAGGATAATAAATTAAAAGGCTTTTTTGTAATCTTTTTAATACTTTTAGTTTCATTTCTTATTTTTATTTCTTATGGTTCCTTTTTTTCTCTTTTATCTATCCTTATACTTTTATTTTCAATTAATGATTTTCTTTTTCCGATTAAATATAAAATAGATGATAAAAAGCTTATTATTGAGAAAATTTTCTGGAAAAGGGAAATTGATGTAAAGAATATAAAAAGAGTTGAAAAAATAACTCAAGGTTTATTTGTGTCCCCTTATTTTAGAAAAAATTTTCTTGATAATTTAAGGGGAATAACACTTTTTACAAAGGAAAGGGAAAAAGTTTATGAATTTATTGAGAGAGTTAGAAAAATTAACAATACCTGAAAGAATAGAAAAAATTAAGGAAATTATCTATAAGGAATCTGAAAATCCAGAAAAAATTAAAATTTTAGGTGCTACAAAGGGTATTGATATTGAAAGAATTAAAATTGCCTTTGAACATGGAATAAGGCTTTTTGGTGAAAATAGGGTTCAAGAAGCTGAAGGTAAAATAAAAATTTTTGATAAACCAGAATGGCATATGATAGGGCATTTGCAAACAAATAAAGTTAAAAAGGCTTCTTATCTATTTACCATGATAGAAAGTGTTGATTCCTTAAAACTTGGAAAGGAGTTAGATAAAATTGGAAACAAATTAAACAAAAAAATCAAGGTGCTTATAGAAGTTAATACCTCAGGTGAAGAAACAAAGTATGGATTTAAAAGAGAAGAACTTTTAAGTAATTTTGAGAAATTTCTTGATTTAAAAAATATTGAAATAAAAGGTCTTTTTACCATAGGTCCTTATCCACCAGAAGAGAAAAAATCAAGAAAGAGTTTTTCTGAATTAAGGGAGTTGAGAGATTATTTAGAAAAAGAGTATAATTTGAAATTACAGGAACTATCAATGGGAATGAGTGAAGATTTTATTTATGCTATAAAAGAGGGTGCAAGTATTATAAGACTTGGAAGAATTTTATTTGGAGAAAGATTTTAAAAAGGGTTCAAATCCCATAAATTTTTTAATTAATTATGAAAATTGCACCAATAGAAATAAGAAACGCAGATTTTCCAAGGTCGCTCAGAGGATATGATCCTGAAAAGGTGAGGGAATTTTTAAAAACAGTGGCAGAGCAGATGGAAGAACTTATAAGGGAAAATTTAACTTTAAATGAAAGAATAAGGGATCTTGATAGTAAGGTTGAAGATTACAGAAGAATGGAAAATATTATGAAAGAAGCCTTACTTACCACACAAAAGACAACAGAAGAACTCAAAAAGAATGCTCAGAGGGAAGCAGAACTTATAATTTCCAATGCAAAAATTGAATCAGAAAAAATTCTGGAAAATACACGAAGGGAACTCCAGAAGTTAAGAGAAGAAATAGAGCTATTAAAGTCAAAAAAGGAAGGTTTTCTCTGGGAATTAAAGTCCCTTCTTGAAACTCAATTGGAGTGGTTAAACAGTCAATTTAGAATACTTGAAGAGCAGAAGAAAAGAATTTGAGTTAATGGATAAAATAATTAAATTTTTAAAGGATAAAGGCATTGATTTTGCTGAAATAGGTATTATTACAGGTTCAGGTTGGTCAAAAATTGAAGAATTTATTAATGTTCAAAAGAGAATAAAGTATTCTGAAATAGAAGGTTTTCCTGTTTCAGGTGTAAAAGGACATAAAGGTGAGCTTCTGTTTGGTATATTTGAAAATAAAAGTGCTTTAATTTTTTCGGGTAGATTTCACTATTATGAAGGATACAGTATGAAAGAAGTTACCTTGCCTGTAAGAATTCTTAAAGAGTTAGGAGGTAAAATTCTTGTGGTTACAAATGCTGCCGGTGGTTTAAATCCTTCCTTTGATATTGGAGATCTTATGATAATAATTGATCACATAAATTTATTTCCTGAAAATCCCTTAAGAGGAAAAACAGAATTTCCGTCCATGCTTGATGCCTATGATGAAAAAATTATAGAGGAAATAGAGGAGATAGCAAAGGAGAGGGGAATAAAGATAAAAAAGGGAGTTTATGTTGGCTGGCAGGGTCCTTCCCTTGAAACAAAGGCAGAATATAGATTTTTAAGAATAATAGGTGCTGATGCTGTGGGTATGTCAACAGTGCCAGAGGTAATTATGGCAAAAGCTCTTGGTTTAAAAGTTTTGGGTTTTTCTGCAATTACAAATATGGGGCTCGGAGAAAAGGTGAAAGATATAAGTCATGAAGAAGTTTTAAAAATAGCTGAGAATTGTGCTAAAAAAGCAGGAGAGATTTTAAAAGAATGGATAAAAAAATATTATTTTTAATTTTTTTAATTCTTTATAACTGTTCAGATCCCATTTCAAGGAGTAAAAAATACATTGAGGAAGGTATGTATGAAGAGGCTGAGAGTATACTTCTTTATTCTTTAAAAAAGGGAAAAGAAGAACCTGAAATTTATCTTTTGCTTGGAGAGATAAATATAAAAAAGAAATTTTATCTATCAGCCCTTTATTATTTTGAAAAGGTTATTGATAAAAATAAATATAAAAAAAGATTATTAAAAAATTTAAGAGATATTTATTTAGAAACAAAAAATAAAGGACCTGAGATAGCAAGACGTTCGCTTTTTTTAATATATCTTCTTGAACCCGAGAATTTAACTTTTGAAGAAAAAAAGTTTATTGCTCTTTACTTTATTGAAAGAGAGCAAATAGAAGGAAAAAATTTTGTAGAAAAAGTTCTTGAGGAAAAGTTTGATGATGAGCTTTTTCTTGAATATATAAAAAATCTTTTTGATAAAAATGAATACAGAAAGATTTTAAATCTTTATAAAAAGTTCAGTGAGAAAATAAGTGCTTCAAAATTAAATTTGAATATAACATTTTATATAGGTTTAACTTATTTTGAATACGGAAAAAAATATTTTGAAGAACATAAAATTGATTCTTCATATACTTATCTCTCAAAATATATAACTATGAAAGAACCTCCTATATATTTGCCAAAAGCTTATTTTTTAAGAGGTAAGATCAATTTAGAAAAAGGTGATACAGTGTCTGCCTATTATGATTTCAGGAAAGTTCTTGAAATACTTCCATTTAAAAATTCTGGAATAGCTCAGGAAGCGCGTGAAATTATAAAAGAATTAAAATTAAAAGGATTTTAAAAAATGGATATTATAGAGATATCAGAAGCTTCAAAACATATTGGAAAGGAAGTAAAGTTAAAGGGTTGGCTTTATAATAAAAGATCAAAAGGTAAAATTCATTTTCTTATAATAAGAGATGGGACAGGTTTTATTCAGGGAGTAGTGGCAAAGGGAGAGGTTGATGATAGAGTTTTTGAAATGTATGATGAAATTACTCAGGAATCCTCAATTATAGTAAGTGGAATACTTAGAGAGGATAGGAGATCTCCTTATAATTATGAAATTTTAATTAAGGATATAGAATTGGTTCATAAATCTGAAGATTACCCGGTTCAGAAAAAGGAGCACGGAGTTTCCTTTTTACTTCCAATAAGGCATTTATGGTTGAGGTCAAGAAAGCAGTGGGCAATAATGAGAATAAGGCATGAGATA